>CAZNWW010000141.1:0-8275 GCA_964576155.1 uncultured Myxococcales bacterium
GACGACGACTGCGACGGCGAGATCGACGAGGACTGGCCGGACAAGGGCCTGCCCTGCGACGGACCGGATCCGGATCAATGCGCTACGGGCACCTGGACCTGCGCCGACGACGGCGGCGACGTCGAATGCAAGAACGAGGCGGGCGCGATCGACGAGATCTGTGACAGCCAGGACAACGACTGCGACGGGGAGATCGACGAGGGCTACGACCTCCTCGGCGAGGCCTGCGATGGCGTGGACTCGGACCTCTGCATGAACGGCACCTACACCTGCGCCGCGGACGGCCAGGGTGTGCACTGCGTCAACGAGACCAAGACCAACATCCCCGAGGCCTGCAACGGTTCTGACGACGACTGTGACGGCGACATCGACGAGAATTTCTTTGACAAAGGGCTGCCTTGCGACGGTGACGACGCGGACCTTTGTGAAAACGGCCTCTGGACCTGCGCCCCCAACGGCGAGGCCCTGGAGTGCAATGAGGTCCTCATGGACATCGTCGACATCTGCAACGCGAAGGACGACGATTGCGACGGCCAGATGGACGAGGACTACCCGTCCCTTGGGACCCCCTGCGACGGCGGCGACTTGGACCTCTGCGCGAACGGCACCTGGATCTGCACCGCTGATGGCCTGGACGTGGAATGCGTCAACGAGTCCATCGTCGACATCCCGGAGATCTGCGACTACGACGACAACGACTGCGACGGAGACACCGACGAGGGCTTCGACGACCTGGGGGTAGCCTGCGATGGGGGCGACGCGGACTTCTGCGTGAACGGGACATGGACCTGCAAGCCCGACGGCACCGACGTGGAATGCGTCAACGAGGACCCCGTGGGCCTGGTGGAGCTCTGCAACGGGCAGGACGATGACTGTGACGGGGACATTGATGAGGATTTTTTGCTGATCAGTCAGCCATGTGATGGAAGCGACTCGGATCTCTGTACCAACGGGACCTGGACCTGCAAAGGGGACGGCAGCGGCGTGGAGTGCGTCAACGAGTCCGTCACCGGGATCACCGAGACCTGCAACGGCCAGGACGACGACTGCGACATGGACGTGGACGAGACCTTCCCGAACAAGGGGCAGTCCTGCGATGGGAACGACGAGGATCTCTGCCTGAACGGGACCTGGACCTGCAAGGGCGACGGGACAGGCACCGAGTGCGTCAATGAGAGCCCCGCGGGGATCACCGAGACCTGCAACAACCAGGACGACGACTGTGACGGGGCCGTGGACGAGGACTTCACAAGCCTGGGCGAGGCCTGCGACGGTTCCGACTCGGACCAATGCCTCTACGGGACCTGGACCTGCAAGCCCGATGGCTCCGGGGTCCGCTGCGTCAACGAGGATCCGGCGAACGTCCTGGAAAAATGCAACGGCGTGGACGACGACTGCGACGGCGCGGTGGACGAGGGCTTCCCCCTCCTGGGCGGATCCTGTGACGGGGCCGACTCGGACCTCTGCTTGAACGGCAGCTTCACCTGTAACGGCGCGGGCACTGGCTTGGAGTGCGTCAACGAGTCCCCGGTGAACATCCCAGAGATCTGCAACGGCTTCGACGACGACTGCAACGGCTCCGTGGACCCGGAGAATTCGATCAACTGCAAGAACTACAACAAGGATGCGGACAACGACACCTACGGCGACGCGTACACCCCGGCCAAGTGCTTTTGCTCCCCGACGGGCCTGTACAAGGTGACCACCTCTAATGATTGCTACGACGCCAACGGCGACGCGCACATCGGGCAGACGTTGTGGTTCGACGATCACCGGGGTGACGGGAGCTTTGACTACGACTGCTCAGGCAGCGGGGAAAAACGCTGGACCGCGGTCGCCGGGGGCTGCAGCCTCTTCGGTGACCTGTGTTCCGGCGACGTCGGCTGGTCCGGAACCGCGCCGGGTTGCGGGACCAACGGCACCTGGAAGAGCAACTGCCACTGGATCTTCGCCTGGCCGCCCTGCAAGTTCGACGACTCCACCAGAAAGCAGGAATGTCATTGATGAGTCTCTCGCGAAAATCCCTGGTCATCGCTTTGCTCACCCTCTCACTGGTGGCCTGCGGGAGCGCCCCCAAGATCCGCTTCCCGGCGGTCTATCTGGACATGGACGGGACATCCCTGGGCGCTGACGGCCGGGTGCGGCCGGCCACGATTCGGGCCCTGGAGCGTTACCGGGCCTGCGGCGGCCGGGTCGGCGTGGCCACGGGTCGGGTCCTGGCCCAGGTGACACCTCACCTCGGGGATCTGCGCCCGGATCTCCCCATCGTCCTGTACAACGGGGCGGTGATGATGAGCCCTGACGGGACGAGCACCATCTATGAGCAGAAGCTTGAACCCGCGGCGCTGCGGGCCGCGCTCGACGCGTCTCGAGGCCTCGAAGGGGTGGAGGCGGTGCTCCTCCAGCGGGCAGACGCGACCTACGTCGACCGGGACGCTACTGAGTATTTCACGACGAAGCTCCACGGATGGGACATTTCGATCGAAGGGGTGGGTCCCGACCTCTACGCGCTGAGCGGCGGTGACGCTGTGAAGCTCCTGCTCTTCGTGGAGCCTGCCCGGGCCGAGGCGGTGCGGGACGCGCTCACCGCCGCGATGGGCGAAAAAGCCCGGGCGGTGATCTCCAGCGGCATCACCGTCGAGGTCCTGGGTCCGGACGTGAACAAGGCCCGACCGATCCGCATGGCTCTGGAAGCCGCAGGGATCAACCCTGCTGATGTGCTCACCGTGGGGGACAGCGGCAACGACGTGGAGATGCTCAGGGACCTGGGCTTCGGTGTAGCCATGGGCAACTGTCGCCCGGAGGCCTGCGCCGCCGCCTCCGCCCGCATCGGCCCCCACGACACCGACGCTATCGCCGATCTCCTGGAGCGAGCCGCGATGACCCCCGCCTGTCCCTGAGTTCTCTGAAAGGTCAGTCGATGCCGTCGCTCCACAGCGGTACGTGGCTGTCCAGGAGACGGAGCTTCCCGGAGAGGAGTGTCGGGATCTCGTCCACGACCTCGTAGCGGAACTCGATCTCGTCTCCGAGGTACTCCCGGAGGCGAACCTCTACTGACTCCAGCACCTCCTCCTTGAAGGCAGCGCCCCGGGCCACCAAGACGTCGAGGCTGTGCAGGTCCTTCTGAACGAAGCGGAGCTGGCTCATCGCGCTGCGATGTTCGAGGATCAACTCCTCGGCGAGGTAGTAGAGGATGATCCCGCTCACGATCCCCCCGTCCGGGGTCCGCAGGATCCCGAAGACTGCGCCCTCGAGATCCTCGATGAGAGGCAGGTTGCGGCCGCAGGGGCAGGACGCGTCGGAGACCCGGGCCAGATCCCCGATCCGGTACCGGATCATCGGCATGGCGACGTTGGTGAGATCGGTCACCGCCAGCTCTCCGACCTCCCCGGGGGGCGCGGGTTTGTCTCCGCGCAGCACCTCGATGATGAAGTGCTCAGCGGTCACGTGGAGACCGCCCTTCGGGCAATCAAAGGCCATGATCCCCAGCTCCTTGGCCCCGTACTCGTTCACCACCGGGCATTGATAGGCCTCCTCCATCACCTTCTTGCGGTGGGGGTAGAGAGATTCTGAGGTGGAGAACACCGCCTTCAAGCCCCGGGGGAATGTGTGGTCGGGGTGCTCCCGCAGGTGCTGGGCCACCGGGTAGAGCAGGGACGGGTAGCCGTAGAAGAACTCGGGTCGGAACCGGTCAAAGGTCTCCGTCGCAGCGACGAGGCGTTCCTGCGTCAGGTCATAGGCCCACATCCGCCTCCGGTTCTGGATTCGGTCCTTGAGGACCTCCCGGACCCGGTCTGACGAGTCCACCGCGGTGCCCACGAGGCGGACCTGTCGGTCCCCCTGCTCCACCCCGAACCAGCGGAATCCCCGAAACTGGGCGGCACGGAACGCGGCCAGGGAGTCCCTGGTCTTCATGTAGTTGAGGGGGTGTCCCGTGGAGCCCGAGGTGTGGTCCCGGGTGATTCCGTCCCCGGGTTCGCTGGAACGAAACGACTCCCAGTTCGCGCGGAGGTCCTCTTTCTCCATGGCGGGGAGGGCTTCGAGGTCGGCCAGGGACTGGAGGCGGGCAGGGTCGAAACCCGCCTCTGCGAAGCGCTTCGTATGCGCGGGTACTGTGCGTTGGGCGTGCGCGAGGAGGACTCGCAGCCGCTCGATCCGGTGCGCCTCCAGGGTCGCTGCGTCCCACCACTGTGATTCCTCGAGACGTCGCAGGTGGCCGAAGACGTCCTCCCTCCGGGCTGCGACGGTGGCCCGGTATGTCAGTCGGCTCAGGAGCTTCATCAGGCGTCGCCTCCGTTCTTGTCGTCCTTGGTGTAGCCCGGAGTGTGGAGCAGGAACTGCTCGAGGATGCGGGTGGCGTTGAGCTGGACCCCGAACTCTGCCTCCACCGCAGCGCGGCCCTGTTTTGCCAGTCGCTTCCGCAGCGCGGGATCTTCCAGGAGACGGCCGATGCCGTCTGCGAGGGCCGTCGGGTCCTTCGGGGGCACCAGGAGGCCCTCCTCTCCGTCCCGGATCAGCTCAGGGATGCCCGCAACATCGGTTGTGACCACCGGGACGCCAAGGGCCAGGGACTCCATGAGCACGTTGGGTAGGCCCTCCCAGAGGCTCGATACGGCGACGATCTTGGCTCCGAGATAGAGCTCCTTCACCTCCTCCTGGGGCTTGGGTCCCAGGAGAGCGACCTTGTCGCCGAGTCCGAGGTCGTCGATGCGGCCTTGGAGCGCGTCCCGGAGGTGGCCGCCGCCGACGATGTCCAGCTGGAACTCGACGCCTCGATCTCGCAGGACTGAGGCCGCGTCCACCAGGTACTCGAAGCCCTTGTGTCCGTCCAGGCGACCGACGGCCAATATTCTCCGTCCCCGGGGTTCACGTCGGCGCGGCTTGTACGCGTCCAGATCGATCGGGGAGCGAACCACCACCACCTTTTCGTCTGCGAAGCGCTCCGAGTAGCGCTCCACGTCACGGCCCCAGAAGCGGCGGGCCTGGAGGAGATCCCGCCGGTACAGCTCCGTAACCGCCTTCACGAAAGACGCCCGGTCGATCTTCTCCGGCAGGCCGCGGTTCTTGATGTAGAGGTTGTCCGAAGAGCGAACGGCGAAGGAGAAGGGCTTCCCCGTCAGGTCCGCCATCACCATGGCCACCGTCGCGTGCACTCCGGAGTAGAGGGCGTGGATGTGCTCGATGTCCTGGGCCTCCACTTCCTCAGCGAAGAGGACGCTCTTCGGGAAGAGCAGCAGGGCCTTCGCCAGCTCCTTGGGCATGCCCCGGCTGACCTGGATCACGTCCTTCATTGCGCGCAGGTAGGCCTTCGGCCGCTTTGCGAACATTCGCAGGTTTGCGCCAATGACTCGACCAGAGGCGAGGAAGGGGGCGTAGACTGTGCGCTCCTTCAGCTCATCCGCGTCACCGTGGGCCACCCTCTGATCCGGGGTCCTGATCGATAGAATTCTCAAGTCCACGCCCCGTCGTCGCAGCTCTCTCATCTCCCTCAGGATGAAGGTCTCCGACAGCACGGGGAAGGTCATCACATAGGCTACGCGAGGTTTCTTCATCCTACCTCCAGGTCGCTTGAGGGATCCGCCGAGCGATCCGAACGGATATAGCGAATTTTCCCCATCGGGGTGATCGGCAGGGTCTCGGTGGATTCGAAGGTCGGGGTCACACTCAGGCGGTCCTCCGCGAAGGCGGCGAGCCTGTCCCGCTGGTCCGCTGTGTCCCCATCGGGGGTAAGGAGGCACCGGACCCCCCCCGCCGCATCCTGATGGACAGCGAACCCGGGGCGTTCGCCCTCCTGCGCCAGGGTTAACCAGTCCCGGGGGAGGACCCAAGTCCCGTCGACTCCGGCCATGGCGTCACTGCGCCGCCCCTCGATCGCGCCGAGCACCGGCAGGCCGAGACCACATCGACAGGGACCATCACCAGCCCGCGCCAGGTCCCCCATGCGGTAGCGGAGCAGCGGCATGCCGAAGCTGTAGAGGTCTGTGACCACGACCTCTCCGACCTCCCCTGGGGCAGCCGGTCGGCCGCGCCGCAGGACCTCCACGATGAGGCGATCCGCCAGGACGTGGTGTTCGTGACAGAGACATTGATGGGTGATCGTCGTCACCTCGTTGCATCCATAACGATCGTAGAGGTCGCCGCCGAAGGCCCTCCGCACCTCGATCCGCTGGTGGTCGAAGACCTGCTCCGCCCAGGCCACCGACACGGGGACCCGAATGGTGAGGTCCTGGTAGCGCAGGAGCCGACCCAGGTGATCAAGGCCCGAAGGAAAGCCTGCCAGGTAGCGGGGCCGCCAGACCTTCAGGATCCGGAACCAGGTCCGAGCGGTGGCTTGTGTGATCGTCCCCGTGGGAACCACGAGGCGCGCCCGGGCCAGGGCCTTGAGGCGGCCACGGGGAGACGAGTATCCGCTGAGCTTCGGAGGTACACCCCAGATCAGCGCGTGGCGATCTCCGGGGGAGAGCCCGAGCCAACGCCCGCACCGAACGTGGTCAGCGAGCTGGTACCGATTCGAGAGGGGGTCTACGAAGACCTCCGATGGAGCACCCGTTGTGCCTCCGGTGGTTCGTCGGATCAGCTTGCCCTTGTGGCCGATCAACGCGTCTTCCCGCTCCAGGTCCGCTTTCTCCATCAACGGGAGGGACTGCAGGCCTTGGAGGGTAGCGACGTGATTCAGGCCACCGGCCTGGTCAATGCGGGCGCGCCAGGACGGGGAGCCCTCATATGCACGATTCACCAGCGCACACAGCAGCGTCGTCTGGTGCGCGGCCAGGGCTGTAGCGTCGAGGCGTTGGGAGGTCTCCAGGGCCTCCACGGCTCTCTCCAGGGGACGCGCCCCTGCCCGCAGCCAGGTCTCGCCGAGGAACCCCATGACCAACTCCAAATCCCCGTCAGCCGTAGCGCAGCCGAGGTCCGACCATCCCACCAGGAAGAACCAGCATTGTCAACCATGATGCCTGGGAGAAGGCGGTTGACACCGCGCTGCGCTGGTGCATGATTAGGGGGATTCGACCGATGCTAGAGGGGTGTCATGAAGATCCTCATCGCGGACGACGATTTCAACCAGATCCGCATGATCAGGGAGTGGTTCTCCAAGCGGGACCACGTTGTCGTGCAGGCGGTCAACGGAGAGGAGGCCATCCAGATGTCCCTCGAGGAGATGCCCGACATGATCCTCCTCGACGTCATGATGCCTGTGATGAACGGGTGGGAGGTCTGCAAGTACCTCCGCAGCCGGGAGATCTTCGAGAACACGGGGATCATCATGCTCACCGCTATCGGCCCCAACCTCAACGAGATGACCTCGCCCTTGTATGGCGCGGACGACTTCGTGGACAAGCCGTTTATCTTCAAAGATCTTGAAGATAAGATTGACTCCGTGCATGAGAAACGGCGAGACAAGGGTAGCGAGGGATGACCCCTCCCCACCACGCAGCGGGGGCGGGCAACCGGTGATCGCTCAGGGCGCGGTGACCGGCAGGTAATGCTCGGCCTCGTGGTCCGAGAGCGACCCCTCCCTGATCCTCTGCTCCAGCGCCTCCATTTTTACGTCCCGCTGGTGCGGGGTCTGCTTTACGTCCTTTCGGTGCAGCCGGGGGCCCTTCTGGGTGGAGGGTGGGGGCGCCTCCAGGGGTTCGTCTGGCACCGCAGGGACCGGTAGCGCCGCTGGAGTCCGGGGCGCTGCTTCTTTCGCCGCAGCCGCCGCGACAGCGGAGGCCCGGGCCGAGGCCAGGAGGGACCGGCAGGTCACCGTAGCGCCGGTCATGGCGTCCACCTCGACCGCCCCGTTCGACCCCTCTCCCCGGAGGTGGAGGCTCCCGGCGTCGCGGCCCTGTAGCTCCTCCACCCAGTCCCCGATTCCCCAGACATAGGAGGGCGTCTCCCGGTGGGGCCCCATCTTTGCAGCCAGGATGGTTCCATCGATGTTCATATCCAGATAGAGGGAGACAGGACCCTCGTAACCGGGGAATCGTGGCGCCCCTTCGGTGATACGGACCCGTTGGATCCGTCCGTCGGCGCCCCATCGGATCCTGTGGGGGAAGGGGGTGTTCACCGGGTCCCACGCGGAGAGCCCGCCCGGGAGGGGTTCCGCGTCGAAGATACGGGCCGCGGGCGCCGGCGCAGGGGACCGCGCCGCCTGGTGGAGGGAGATCGCCGCGGCGAGGAGCAGCGCGACCCGGGCGCGGCCTCGCCAGACCGTACCGCTCCCGGGGATCCCGCCGGTTGCTGCGCCCCGGATTGACAGGAGCGCCAGACCCCCTGTTGCGGCCACGCC
>CAZNWW010000142.1:0-8267 GCA_964576155.1 uncultured Myxococcales bacterium
CCTGGCAGCGGAGCCCCAGCACAGCGTGACCATCAACGGCGTCACCTTCACCGTGTCCGACATCAAGGCCCTGCTCATCGCAATGTACGATCGCTCCGCTGCGCATATGCTGGGCGGCCGCTGCAACGACTTCGAGCTTGAGCGCGACGAGGCCGGCCGGCCCCTGAACGAGGACTGCCGGGACACCAACGCGGGCTCATTCCACGTGGTCATCACCAACATGCTCGGCAAGATGAAGCGCTCCTTCGCCGAGGACCGCACCATCGGCTACCAGGTCTGGAATCAGCCGATCCTCGGCTACCAGATCACCATGGAGCAGGACCTGACCGAGGAAGAGGTCATGGACAAGCTCAAGCATTCGGGTGAGAAGTTCCACGACGTCTTCAACAGCCCGGAGGCGGTCAAGTGGGTCTACTTCGAGATGAACGTGGATTACTTGAGCGAGTCCAACGCGGACGTGGACGGTCCCCTCATTCCGAACATCGGCACCTATACCCACACGGACAGGTATGAGTACATCGTCGAGATCAACGCGGAGGACGAAATCGTCGGTGGCGAGTGGGTTTCCTACGACACGATCCCGGACTTCCTCTGGCTGCCCATCCGTGCCTACGGCGGCAACCCGCAGATGTCCCTGGCCAAGGTCGAGCACCTCCTGGAACTCTCCATCGAGGACGAGCAGCCCGAGCCCATCGACGAGGACATCGTCGAGGTCCGGTTCTCCTTCGGTGAAGACATGCAGATCCCGGACAACAACCCCACCGGCTTCAGCTACAACCTGCCCGTGGACGAGGATCTGAACATCGCCAGCATGAAGGTTGCGCTCAACGTGAAGCACACCTACATCGGCGATCTCCAGATCACCCTGGAGAAGGACGGCACCAGCATCGTGCTGCACGACAAGTCCGGCGGCGGCAACGACGACATCGAGAAGACCTACGACGTGACCGACTTCAACGGCATGGGCTCGAAGGGCGACTGGAAGCTCGTCATCGTCGACACTGCGGGCCAGGACACCGGCTACCTCGCCGAGATCAAGCTCATGTTCTCCACCGCCGCGCCCGTGAGCGGCGAGTCCAAGACCTACACCAGCGACGCCTCCGTCGAGATCCCCGACAAGGGCGCCATCGGCTCCGCCATCGCTGTCACGGACGAGGGCAAGATCAAGTCCATGAAGGTCACCGTCAACATCACCCACACCTACATCGGCGACCTCATCGTCAAGCTGGTGAAGGGCGGCCAGGAGCAGGGGCTCCACAGCCGTGAGGGTGGATCCGCTGACGACATCAACAAGACCTTCGACGTGGACGCGTTCAACGGCGCCGAGATGAAGGGCGACTGGACCCTCGTCATCTCCGACAACGCCGGCCAGGATCTCGGTACCCTCGAGGGCTGGGAGATCGAGATCGAGATGTAGTCCCGATTGACTTCTCATGGGGTCATTCGGTCTAATGGCCCCATGAAGTCGCACCTCCCGCTCCTGCTCATTCCCCTCATCATCATCGCATGCGACGACGGCTCCGGCGGCACGCCGGGGCCGGAGACAGCGGCGCCCGCAATGCCCTTCGACTGGTGTTCCCCGGAGACACCCCCGAACGCCGCCTGCTACGCAGCGAAGCGGGATCCTGGCAGTGACAACGTGGCCCTGGCCAAGGTCATCGCGGACACGTTCATCGCTGCGAACCCGGTGGCGGAGCTGAAGTGGGACTGGGAGGCAGCGGTCCTGATGATCGGTGTGTTGGAGCTGCACCTGGTCACCGGTGAGAGCGCCTACCTCGACTACCCTCGGGCGTGGATGGACCACCACATCGGGGCCGGCTACACCATCGGCCACTCCGACTCCTGCGTCCCCGTGGGGATCGCCGCGGTCCTCCTGCACATCACCGGCGACGAGGCCTACCAGGCGGTCATCGACGACGCGCTGACCTACATGCACGAGGACGCCGTCCGGAGCGAGGGCGGCGGCCTCTCGCACCTGGGCACCGTGGACTACCCGACCCTATGGGTCGACTCCCTCTTCATGCTCGGCAACGTGCTCTTCCGCCTGGGCGAGCTCTTCGACGACGACATCAGCTTGGACTTCTTTGGTGAGCAGTTCCTGATCTTCACCGAGGCCCTCCAGGAGGACTCCGGCTTCTTCAAACACGCTGATCAGTGGGTAACACCACAGACCGATGGGATCTACTGGGGGCGCGGCAACGGCTGGGTCGTGGTGGCGGGGGCCTGGTACCTCCGGGTGCGGGCCCTGCAAGGAGAGTCCGACGACCTCGTCCACGATGCTGTGAGCCGCCTCGTCGCCGCGTCACAGAACACCCAGGACACGGACACCGGTCTCTGGTGGACCATCGTCAACCGTCCCAACGAGACCTACTTGGAGACCTCTGCCGCCGCTCTCTTCGCCGGCGGCATGGCCCGCCTCTGGCGCATCGGCCTGGCCGGGGACGAGGTCCTCGGCCCCATCCACGCGGCCATGGCGGGCGTACGGAGCCGAATCATCACCGGCGACGACGGCGCTCCGGTAATTACCGGGGTCTCGGGCCCCACCACAGCGGGGACCTTCGCGGAGTACGCCGCGGTGGAGACCGTGGACGACGTGCCCTTCGGCGTAGGCGCAGTCCTCCTGGCCCTCCTGGAGACCTCGGGCCTGCCCGCGCCCGGCTACTGAGCATCGACGTGGAGCGACCCATGCGGAACACCATGACAGCTCTCCTGACCGTCCTGGCACTCAATGCCTGCGGCAACGAGACCCAGCGACAGCCCCTCCCGGACCCTGCCAGTGACACCGATACCGCGGCCGACACCGCGGCCGACGCAATCCTGGAGATCGTGGAGAGCCTGCCCATCGAACCCTCGGTCGCGTACCTCGCGCGCAAGGCCGAGTACCTGGCGGCCTGCTCGGAGAACAACGGTCCGGGTGGCGGCGGCTTCTACGCGCAATGCTGCCGGGTGGTCACCGGGGAGGCCTTCTACGACGAGGCGGCGGTCCAGGCGGCCATCGACAAGGTCGCGGCGCGGGAGGACACCTCGGACTTCCGAATCGCCGGGATGATGCGCCTCCTCTACCTGGACGCGGAGCACGAGGCCCTCCCCGTTCACCTGCGCCAGGGCCTCGAGGACACGGTGAAAAACTTCAAGTACTGGGTAGACGAGCCCGGCAAAGACCAGATGTGCTACTGGACGGAGAACCACCAGGCCCTGTACCACTCCAGCGAGCTGCTGGTGGGTCAGATGTTCCCCGACTTCGTCTTCACGAACAACGGCATGACCGGCGCGGAGCACGCGGCCCACGCCGCGCCCCGGATGCACCGTTGGCTGGACCTCCGGGCCCGGTTTGGTTTCTCGGAGTGGCACTCCAACGTGTACTTCAACGAGGACATGCCGGCCCTCCTCAACCTGGCGGACTTCGCCGAAGATCCCGAGATCCGTATCAAGGCGGCCATGCTCCTCGACATCATGGGCTACGACATGCTCAACAACTACTACAAGGGCCTCTTCGCCACGGTCCACGGCCGGACCTACCCCGCGAAGGTCGTCGACGGCCTTGAAGACTCCACCAGCTCCGCGGCCTGGCTCCAGCTCGGCCTGGGTGAAGGCTGGACCTCCGACGACAACTTCACCGCGGCCTTCATGGCTACGTCGGACGGCTACTTCCCGCCGTCCCTCCTCGAGGACGTGGCCGCAGCGACACTGGACCGCCACGAGCACAAGCAAACGGACTCCTGGGACGTGGAGGAGGGGCCCGAGCTCGGGATGACCTACACCGAGGACGACGACGTGATCCTGTGGTTCGGCCTCTCAGCGGTGGCCCACCCGGACGTGATCCAGGGCACCTTTGCGTTCGTGGACAAGTGGGACCTCTGGGACGGTTTCCTCTTCGGGGCCATCCCGGAAGATCTCATGGGCCTGGTCAAACCCCTCGTCGGCACGGATCAGCTGGTGCAGCTCGCGGTCGAGATGAACGTCCTCTCCCGGGGCATCACCCTGGAGCGGATGCACACCTACACCTGGCGCACGCCCCACTACCAGCTCTCGGGAGCGCAGGACTACAACCCCGGCGGCTACGGAACCCAGACCCACCCATGGCAGGCGACCCTCTCCCGGGAGGCCTACGTGTTCACCACCGTCCCGGGCAACTTCGGCGGCGTGGACGTGGGCGCGACCTTTGGCAGCGACTGGACCGGGAGCTGGCTCCCCCGGGTGACCTTGAACGAGAACGTGGGCGTGATCCAGTACCGCACCGAGGACATTGCGCTCCTGGGGGAGTACCTGGACAAGGGTTATTCCCACGCATACTTCCCCATGGACGAGTTCGACGAGGTCGTCCTGGACGACCCCCATTGGGCCATCGGGCGCCTCGGCCAAGGCTGGATCGCGCTCTGGTGTGATCAGCCGCTGGCTCCCTCCGCGGAGGTGCCATACGAGTTCGTCGCGGCGGAGACGGACACGACCTGGGTGGTGGAGCTGGGCAGCGTCGAGGACGGCGAGACCTTCGAAGATTTCACGAACGAGATCCTGGTCGCCGAAATCGGCGTCGAGGACGGCGTCCTGACCTACGGGTCCCCCTCTCGCGGCCTCGTCGAGGTCGCCTGGGAGGGCCCCATGACGATTGACGACATCCCTGCCGATATCGGCCCCTACGACCGCTTCGACAATACACAATGCCACCAGCTCCGCGGCGACCGCGTCGTCCGCATAGAGCACGACGGCCAGGCATTGATCCTCGACTTCGAGACCGCCGAGCGCCGCCTCATCGACATCCCTTGACGCGCACCGTTCCTGGGCTCCACCGGCCTCCTGCTCTCTATCACGGACATGGTCGTTCTCGGCTTCGCCAGGGACACCAGCTCCGTCGGGGTCGGTTGGTGCCTCTCCCACCGGATGTGGAACCAAGGGTATATGAAGGGAATTCCCATGGGTTCTGGGACCCTGATATGGAAGCGTGTTTGAGCGAAGAGGGGTGTGTACGACCCATCATCGCAATAATCGGTGACTCGTTCGCCATGGGCCAGGGCCACCAGGAAACAGAGACCCGTTTCACAGAGCAATTAGAGAGGCTCCTTTGGAAGCACGAGGGCCTGCACGCTACCGTGCTCAACTTCGGGAGGCTAGGCGTCGGAACAAAAGCGCAGATCTCGAAGATCCTACCCATCGTCGCCAAGATCCGACCGGACATCATCGTCATCGCGTATCTGACCAATGACATCGCGATACAAGACGTCTCCCCCGAACTCCTGAACTGCTTCCGACTCAGCCCAATGGAGAAGCACCTCATCCGCATCAACCCAACCCTGAACTACCTCTACTTCCAGCTCTACGGACCCGTCGCCTTCCGCCATTGTGGAGAGCTGTTCTTCGACTCCCTGATCAGCGAATACCAGACCCCCCACAGGTTCAGGCGTCACCAGGAGGAGATCGGCGCCCTGGTCCGGCGGAGCAAGTCCATCACAGATGAGGTGCTCTTCGCCATCATCCCGTTCCCGACGATGTGGATCGACAAAACAGAACTTCGTGATTCCATCTACTCCGAAGTGTTGGAGGCAGCGACCAGGGAGGGAGCGAAATCCCTGTCTATGACAGACATCGAAGACGAGCACTCGCTCCAATGGTACGCCGTGAACGTCATGGATCCACATCCCGGCGAGGAGGCCCATCTGGCCATCGCTGAATCCTTGCTCCCCACTGTCGCCAGGGCGATCCGGAGAAAGACGGACAGCGGCGTCTTACTGGGAAACGTAAATCGCCGCGCCGCGGGCAGGACAGGTGAATTGCAAACTGCCCCCTGAAACCGTCGCGGAGCCGCCGTTCAGCACATCAATCATGGCAACACCATCGCTGATTCCTGCGGGTGATACGTCGAGCTGTCCGGTCTTCTGGACGCCTCCGCGGTTGATCAGCACCACGGCCTTCTCGTCGGGCAGGCTGCGCGCGTAGGCGATAAAGCTCGCCTCCTCCCAGAGCAGCTGCGACCAATCCCCGCGACTGAGCGCAGGGTGATCGTTCCGGGCCTGGCCGAGGGTCTGCATGTACTGGAGCGTCGCCTGTTGCCGGCTGTTGAGATCGCCGCCGAACTGCATCATGCGCCGGTTGTCCGGATCCCCGGCGCCCGGAATCCCGTACTCATCGCCGTAGTAGATCAGGGGCACGCCGGGGATGGTCATCAGGTATGTGAACGCCAGCCGAAGTTTTTCGTAAGGGTCGTCCCAGGTAGGAGCGTCCGGAGGGGCAAGCCAGCCCTGTGCGATGTTGCTCACAACGTCCCACACGCCGCAGTCGATCCCGCCGGAGGCCATGCTGATAAAACGCGCTATGTCGTGGTTGCCCAGGAAGTTCGACATGATCGCGCCGTCCCCGTAAACCCCCTTGAAATTACGGATCCCCTGGTCCATCTCGTCCAGGCCCTTGGCCTCCTTTGCGAAGCCCTGGAGGATCTCCATGTTGGCCGGAAAATCGAACTGCCCGTGGATCTTCGTTGGGCCGATGAAATCCTCGATGAGGCCCGCGTCGCCGGTGAAGGTCTCCCCGACGATGTAGAAGTCCACGCCGGTGAGCTCCATCTCCTGGGCGGCCCGGGAACGCAATGCGCTGATGAAATTGAACTCGATGTGCTTCACCGCGTCCAGGCGGAACCCATCGGAGCCGGTCTCCTTGGCCCAGTACATCGCGTAGTCCAGGACCGCGTCCACCGCGGCCGGGTTGGAATAGTCGAGGTCCGCCAGGTAATCGGTGAACCAGCAGGTTACGGGCTTCACGTCCCAGCCCACGTCCTGGCAGATCTCCACGGGGAAGTGGAAATATCCATCGTCCTGGTGCTCCTGGTAAAACGGCGACGAGGTGTGCACGTGGTTCGCCGTGAAGTCCAGGAGGATGCGGATCCCGTGCGCGTGGGCTTTAGTCACGAGCTCCTTCAGATCCGCCATCGTCCCGAACCGCTCCTCCACCTCGTAGAGGTCCTGTGGCCAGTACCCGTGGAACCCGCTGTACTGGGTGCCCGTGAAGTTCGCGGTCTTGGGATTCATGCCGCAGTAATGCTCCGCCGGGCGCCCGCCGTCATGCGCAAACTCGGGGTTGTCCACGGGCCACGTGAGCCAGAGCGCGCCGACCCCGAGGTCGTCGAAGTACCCCTCCTCGATCTTGTCGATGACGCCTCGGAAATCCCCGCCCTGGTAGTTGGTGCGCCAGTCGCAGCCGTCGATCGGGGCGTCATTGGACGGATCCCCGTTCACGAAGCGGTCGGTCATCACGAAGTAGAGAATAGCGTCCCGCCAGTCCGTGGACAGGCCGACGTAGACCTTGAGCAGGAGGACCGCGCCGTCGGGGTCTGTGACCCGCACGTCGTGGATCCCCTGGGACAGCCCGATCAGGTCCAGGTTCACCTGGGTCCCGTCGTCGCTGAAACTCACGACGCCCGGGGACGCATCCTCGTAGTCCACGGTGACCGCTACGTCGCCCTCGGCCATCGCACCCTCGGTGACCTCGAACAACGCATGAAAGCTATCACCCAGGGTCTCGTGGCTTACCAGCTTCAGGCCGCCCGGATCGGGCTCGGAGCAGTCCACCGTGATCAAGGAGTTGATGTTGCCCTCGCCGTCGTCCGCGGTGGAGGGGTTCGAGGGGTCGATCATCCAGTTTCCGTCCACGATGAGCTTGTACTGGTAGGAACCGGTCTCCAGGTGTACGAGGACCTCCCAGGTGCCGTCCCCGTCGTCGTCGCCCATGGCGTAGGCACCCGCAACAGCGCTCTCGGCCCATCCGGTGAACTCGCCGGTCACCAGGACCTCACTCACGACCGCGCCGCTGTAGGTAAAGACGACGTCGCCGCAGTCGGGCGGTTCGGGGACGTCGGTCTCGGTGTCCTCGCCGGGGGGCGTGTCCTCACCGGGGATCGTGTCTTCGCCGGTGGTCGAGTCATCGCCGGGAATCGTATCTTCACCGGGTCCGCCGCTGTCCGTGAGGATCGTATCCTCCCCCGGGCCGATGACACCGTCGATGTTGACAGCATCAACACCGCCCTCCCCGTCGCCACCGCTGTGATAGTCGTAACCACCGGGCTCCGACTCGCAGGCGATGAGGATGGACAGAATGACGAGCACAAAACCAGATTGACGAAGCATGCTGCAATTCCTTGTCAGGACCCACGACCAAAGCGTAACTCAGATTGTAGTCACTACAATGTTCGATGCAAACGAAAACCACTCCGTCATCCTGAACAACCCAACCGGCGTTGCCGGTCGACTCAAGGTTCAGAAACACAGGTCCTTCGATGCTCA
>CAZNWW010000143.1:0-4475 GCA_964576155.1 uncultured Myxococcales bacterium
ACGCCGCCGTCTTCTCCGCTGGCCTTGTCATCGCTCTCGGTCTTTGCGGCCTCCTCGAAGGAGATCGTCCCGGCGTCGATCCGCTTGAGCAGGTCATCGCCGCGGTCCCAGACCTCCTGGAACTTCTCGAAGGTGGCGGACGGTATCAGGCGGAACAGCACGTGTGCGATGCGTACAGCGCGGTAGCGGCCGTCCGGGTATCGCTTCTCGAAAGCCTGGTCCACCTCCCGGTCGGAGACCTTCACCTTGGCCCGCACCTGCATCATCACCACTTGCTCCCGCATGATCTTGGTGTGGATGGTCTCCCGCAGATGTGCCGCGGAGTCGAAGCCCACCTCCCGGGCCTTCGCCTCCACTAACTTCGGGTCCAGGGCCCCGTCCGTTCCGACCTGGAACATCCTGCGGAGCTGGCCGTCCACGTCCTTGGGGCTCACCTCGATGCCCTGGCGATCCCCGGCGACCAGCACCAGCTCGTTGTCGATGATGTTGTCCAGGACCTCCCGCTGGATCGTCTGGAACTTCGCCTCCCGTTCGTCCTCGGCGAGGTCCCCGGAGAGCTCGGTGAGGCGCGGCATCATGGCCATGCGCAGGTCGTAACGTGTCACCACCCGGTTCCCCACCACGGCGACCACCCCCTCCATGAGGTCTCCGGTCTCGGGACCTTCTACCTCGTCGGCCCTCAGGGATCCTGGCGCCAGGAGGAGGAGTCCCGCAAGGACCCCGATCACGCTTATGGTTCTGGTCTCCATCGGTTCACTCCAGTGTCGGTGCGACCACGAGGTCTTCGAGGGACCCATCGTCCACGGTCCAGTCATTCATGTCCAGCAGGTCGTCCTCGACGGCACCCCGGGCGGTCTCGGCGCGCTCACGGGCCAGCGTACTCCGGATCCCCCCTGCAGCGCCCTCGAGGGTGCGACCCTCGGCCTCCCGCCGCGCGGTGACCATCACCAGGTGGGTCCCGTCGGGGCCCTCCAGCGTCTGACTCACCTGGCCGGTGGCGTGTATGGCCAGCGCGGCCTCCAGCACCGGCCTGGGCGCCAGACGCCAGGCGATCTCGTCCCCGCCCCGGGAGAAGAAGAGGAGGTCGCCTCCACGGGCGCGGGTCGCTTCATCCGTGCTGTGCTCTCGCGCCGCTGTAGCGAAGAGCGCCTCCGCGTCCGCCCCGGGGCGGGCAAAGGCAGCCAGGAGCTCCCCTCGCAGGGCCTCCGCAGTGGCCAGGTCCGGCAGGCGGATGTGGCGTGCCCGGATCCGCTTTGGTCGATCCGGCGTCCGCGTCCGCTCCCATCGGGCCCGCACCTCCTCGTCGGTGATCCGCGGGGGCTGGAAGGTCGCCGCGCGATCTTCGGTCCAGTATCGCGTCATGGCTCGATCCCGGGCACGGCTCACCCGGGGGTCGTCCGCGTAGCCGGCGGCCTCGGCCCGCCGCAAGGCTGCCCGGTAGAGGATGTAGTTGCGGAGGAAGACGCGCCGCCCCTCGGGGCGTGCCACATCGGCCTGGCGCGCAGGGGAGAAGCCGTCCAGGAAGGACTGGAGCTCTGACAGGGTGACGCGGTCGTTGGTGGCGGTGGCGACGGTGACCTCTGCACGGGGTCCTTCCCCCTCCGTCGCCTTTGGCGACACCTCCCCCAACAAGGGGGGAGGATTGTCCTTGCTGGCTGCTTCATTTTGTGGGGTCGGCTCTGTAGACCCTCCCCCCTCGTTGGGGGAGGTGCCCGGAGGGCGGAGGGGGGGCTGAACCCGTGCAGAGCCTTCTTCGCGACATCCAGTCGCCGCGAAAAGCGTAGCGATGACGATCAACATACGAATCATGTCTATTTGGAGATCCGATCGGCGAGGGCGCGGACGCGATCTCCGTGGATGGTGACCTGTGCCTCTTCACGGAGTTCCCTTACGTGCTTGTCCCAGAGGGCAGCACGCCGGCGCTCCAGCGCTTGGGAGTCTCCTGCGCCGGCACGGACCCGGTCCGCCAGGTGATCCGCGCTGATCTGATCCTCCAGCGCGACCAGGAGATCCATCCGGACCTTGGGATCGCCAGACATCCCGGCCTCCACGGCCTCCCGGGCGCAGAGGTTCATGACGATGTAGTTCTGGAGGAAGAGCATCGCCTTGTCCGGGGACGAGTAATAGTAGCGGGCGAATGGGGGCAGCGCGCGGAGCACCCCGATCATCTCGCCGAGGGTGATCACGTCCCGGTGCACCACAGCGACGGGCTCCATCTCCAGCTCGGGCTCCAGGCCTCCCGGCGCCTCGGTGCGCAGGGCCTCCCGAAGGCTGACCCGATACTCGGTCATCTGAGGGCGCTCGGGCTTGCAGCTCGTGGCTGCAGCGAGGGCGACCAGGAGCAGGATGTGGAACCAGGGGCGCATGGGACCTCCCGTCCTCCGCTGGGCTTTTCTAGCCCAGGGGCGGGATATTGTCAACGCGCGGGGGAGCGCATACAATGTAATGACCCCTGCGGGAGGCCCTCGATGACCCTCCGGTTCTACATCCTGCTGGCGGCCCTCGCCGCTCCCGTCGCGTTCAGCTGCGGCGTGGACCGTGCGCCCTGGGTCGGACCCGTCCCGGCGGACACCGCTGTGGACCGACTTGGGGGGGACGCGCTCCTGGACGTCGCAGATCTGCGGGCCGATCTTCTCTTGGACCAACACCTGGACGCGGCGGATACGACGGCCGACCTCGTGGACGCAGCCTTGGAGCTCGTGGATGCGGTCCCGGATCTCGGGCCTGAGACCTCGGATGCCGCGGACGCGGACATCGCATATCTCGCGGACGGCGAGGTCTGCGACCCGGACTGCGCAGGCAAGGAATGCGGCTCCGACAACTGCGGCAGCTCCTGCGGCGCCTGTCCGGACAACAAGCCCTTTTGCAACATGGCCTTCCAATGCGAGGCCTGCGAGGCCGACTGCAGTGAAAAAAGCTGCGGCCCCGACGGCTGCGGCGGCTCCTGCGGCACCTGCCCCGTGGGCTGGGGCTGCGTCGCCGGGAGCTGTGACCCGCCGGAATGCTCCGGCGACACGACCTTGTTCGAGGAGTCTTTTTTACTATGCAACGAGGGCGCCATCGTCATCGTGGACGACCAGCCCGATGACGCCGTCACATGGATGGTCATGGAGGAGGGCGCCCTCTCGGCGCCCTGCATGCTCCACCTCGGCGATCCCATCGGCGGGACCTATGACACCGGTGACCCCGTGAGCGCTGCACTGATCCTCCCCTGGCTGGACCTGCCTGCGGACGGGGACCCCTACCTGGTCGAGTTCGCTGTGCGCATGGACGCGGAGCCCGTGGTAGCCCCCGAGTATCCCTACGACCACGACGTGCTCTACCTGCGGGCTTACGGCGACGGGCTCCCCGAGGCGGGGGTGGTGCTGTTCCACTCCAAGGAGTTCCTCAACAACACCGACGGGGCCTGGGTCCTGGCCGCCGCTTCCCTCGACGCGTACATGGGCTCGTCCCTCCAGCTCCGCTTCGAGTTCGACACCATCGACAGCGCGGACAACGGGTACGCGGGGATATGGATCGACGACATCCGGGTGGGCACCGCCTGCTCCCTCTGCTTCGTCGATGATGACTGTGTCGACGCGGAGCCCTGCCTCCAGGACCTCTGCGTCTTCTACTCCAACCAGGACGAGTTCGGCTCCTGCGGCCACCTGCCCAAGGAGCCGTGCTGCGTTGGTTTGGACCCGTCGTTTTGCGAGGACTTCGACCCCTGCACCGAGGACGCGTGCGACCCCGTGAGTGGGGATTGCACCCACGAACTGATCGAGGAATGCGGAGGTTGATCCGGACAGGAATGATCCTGGCCGCGGGGTATGGCACCCGCATGCGGCCGCTCACCGACCACCTGGCCAAGCCTCTCCTGCCCGTGGGCCGGACCACCCTCCTGGCCCGAACCCTCGACTGGATGGCCGCAGGGGGCCTTTCACGGGTGGTGATCAACCTGCATCACCTCCCGGACCAGGTTCAGGCCTACGCGGAGGCCGTCGCGCCGGATGGACTCGAGCTCCTCTTCTCCTGCGAGGCGGAGATCCTCGGCTCCGGTGGTGGCATCGGCCGGGCCGCCGCCGCGTTCTTTACCAACGAGCCCGTGCTCGTGGTGAACGGTGACGTGCTCTTCGAGTTGGACCTGGAGGCCTTCATCGCGGCCCACCTCGCCCGGGGGGCGGCGGGGACGGTCCTGGTGATCCCCGCGGCCCGGGAGCCGGCGCTGGCGACGGTCACCCTCGACGATGAGGACAGGATCACCGAGATCACTCGGGAAGGTGCGTCGCCGGCCAAGGCCGGACGCCGGGGTATCTTCTCGGGGATCCACCTCCTCTCGCCGGCGCTGCACCGCTTGCTCCCGACGGACCGTTTCGCGTCGGTGGTTGCCGAGGGCTACCGCCCGCACATGGCGGAGGGCCGGGTCTTCGGTCACTACGTGGACGCGCCTTGGTGGGATCTCGGGACGCCGGCGCGGTACGAAGAAGCGGTGAGGG
>CAZNWW010000143.1:4485-8241 GCA_964576155.1 uncultured Myxococcales bacterium
TCCTCCGCGTGTAGCGCCAACGAATACCTCTGGGGTGGAATCAACTCCGGAGGTAGACCATGTGCAGAATACTCTTGTTGATCGTCCTGGCCGCCTGCGGGCGGCCGGCGGATGAAGATTGTTGGCGGGGGCCGGTGCCGGTGGTGCGGGACTGTGATTGTGTCTCTGCACGGGGTCGTCCCCCCTCCGTCGCCTCCGGCGACACCTCCCCCAACAGGGGGGGAGGGTTTACGACGCTCAACCGAGCGATGGTTGCGGCATCCCCGACCGCAACGTCCAGCGATCTCGGCACGAATATTCTTCCCCCCTTGTTGGGGGAAGTGTCCGGAGGCGAGCGTAGCGAGCTGGAGGGCGATGGGGGGACGACCCCGTGCAGAGCCCTCTCCCTCCGGATCACCCGACTCATGATCGACCCCACCGACGTCCCGGACCGGGACGGCGAGTGGGTCGAGATCCACAACCCCACTCCCCTCCCCGCTGACATATCCGGCGTAGAGATAGCGGTCAACGGCACCATCCGTTGCGACCTCTCTCAAATCATAATCCCCGCCTTCGGCTACCTCCTCGTCGCCCGCTCTGGCGCGCCCGATCGCTTCCCTTGCCCGCGACTGTCCCTCCCCAACAAGCGCGGCGAGATAGCGCTCGTCCGCTACGGCGAGGTCCTCGATGTCGTGGTCTGGGAGAAAGCCCCGAAGGGCACGAGTCTCAATGCGTCGCAGCGCCCGCGGCGTTCTTCTTCGCCGCCGCCTTGGTGATGAACTTGGGCTTGACCAGCGCGATGAGCGCGGGCAGCAAGAAGAGCCCGCCGAGCATGGAGATGCACATCCACACCGCAAGGAGGATCCCCATGTCCGCCTGGAACTTGAGGAAGGACCAGGCCCAGAACACGATCCCTGCTACCATGGTGGTGGCGGTGAACAGCACGGCCTTGCCCGCGGTGGACACGGCCCGCCGGATGGCGTGGTCCAGGTCCGGCTTCAGGCGGTACTCCTCGATGATCCGGCTCACGACATAGAGCCCGTAGTCCACCCCGAGGCCCACCCCCAATGAGACCACCGGGAGCGCGTTCACGTCCAGGCCGATCTCCAAGGCGCCCATCATCGCGTAGGTAACGTAGTTTGACAGCGCGAGGGGCACCAGGAAGAGGAACCCCGCGACGACCGATCGGAACGCCAGGCCGCAGAAGACGAACACGATTAGGAAGGCCAGCGCGGTGACCTGGATCTCGGAGCGGGTGATCACCTCGTTCACCGCGGCCAGCAAGCCCCCGTAGCCCGAGGCCAGCTTGAACTCGGCCTCGGCCATGGGGTTATTTTCAATAAATTCTTTTACTTCAGATATTACCGTGCGAAGTGTCTCTCCTTTGTGGTCCCGCAGGTACAGGGTCACCGTGGCGCACTGGAAGTCCGGGGTGGTGTACCGGGCGAGGTCCCCGGGTTCGGCCTTGGACACGATGAACTCGATGATCCCACCGGTGCCCGAGCGGGTAGCGGGGATCAGCTCGGACTTGGGGTCATAGGACGCGAACGCGCTCTGGATCCCGGGGATCATGGATGCGAAGGACGACGTCGAGCCCACCTCGGGGAGGGCCTCCATGTGCCGCTGGAGGGCCTCCATGGTCTTGAGGACATCCGGAGACTTGATCGGGTTGCAGTCCCAGGCGATGCAGTCGGTGTCCTCCGCGCATTCCCGGCCCTTGTCCGTCTTGCAGGTTCCAATCCCCGTGTCGCAGCCGAAGCAGTCCTCGTCCGTGGTGCAGGAGATCGCGGAGTCATCGTAGCAATAGTTCGACTCCTCGGAGCAGCCGTGGCGCTCCAGGAGCTCCTCCCGGGGCGGCAGGGGACAGTCCGTGCCCTGGACGATGATGTTGAGGATCTCCGTGTTGCCGAACTTCTCGGCGATGTGCTCCGTATCCTTGTTGTACTTGGAGTCGGGCCAGAGCATCGGCGTCCCGGGGTGGACGTCCCCGATGACCAGGTCCTTCGCGAAGTAGAAGCCCACGCCGCCGACGAGCAGGGTCAGGACGATCACCGCCCAGCGCCCCGGGCCGATGCACCAGGCCCCGGCGCGGTCCAGGAAGCGCTCGGTGAGGTCCGGGCCCTTCTTCGTCTTCTTCTTCGGCGGCGGCACGAAGGAGAGGAGGATCGGGTTGAAGATGAGGTCGCTGACGATGAAGGATAGGACCCAGAAGCCGCCCATGACCGCGAGCTTCTGCATCAGGGGGATCGGGGTCAGGATCACCAGGAAGACCCCGGCCGCGTCGGTGAGGATGGCGAGGAGCCCCGGTGAGAGGAGCCCGGAGAAGGTCGCCACCGCGGCCTCCTGCTTGTTCCCCCGTTGGTGGAACTCCTCGAAGTACCGCTCGATGAGCTGCACCGAGTGGGAGAGGGCCCTCGCCGAGATGATGAAGGGCACCACGATCACCAGGGGATCGAAGTTATAGCCCAGGAATCCGATGAACCCGAGACCCCAGATCGCTGACATGGACGCGGTGAGGATCGGGACCAGCACGCCGCGGATATCCCGGAAGTAGAGGAGCAGCGTGAAGAAGATCGCCAGGAGCGAATACAGGAGCAGATGCATGATCCGCTCTTGATTGTCGTGGATGAAGCCGATGGAGACCGGACGCCCGATGACGTAGATGGCGGTGCCGTCGTCCTCCTCGGCCTCCACGACCTCCTTGAGGCTTCGGTAGATGCCTTGCTCGAAGGTCACCTTCTCGTCGTGGAGCCCCTCGTCGTCTCCCTTCTTGTCCAGGAAGCCCACGACGATGAGGGCCGCGCGGGAGTCCGCGCCGTCGTCCTCCTTGGAGACCAGGGTGCCGAAGATCCGGGGGGAGGAGTAGATGTCCTCTTTCAGGCCGGGGATGCGGGCGTCGTACGTTGCCCGCTCTTCCGCGGTGAGGAGCGCTATGTCCTCCTCGGTGAAGACCCCGTCCCAGTGATCCGTGTCGTAGCGCTCGGTGTCCGGGTGGGCAGCGGGCGGCGCGAGGGCCTGCCACATGATCGGGCGGATCTCCAGCTCCCTGCCCATCTCGTTGAACATCACCTTGACGCTCTTGACCTTGCGCTGCGCGACGGAGATGACCTGGTAGTTGTTCACCCGCGGGATCTTTTCGACCGCCTTGGTGATCCGGCGGATCTTCTCCAGGGTGTGGATATTAAAAATATCCCCGTCCTTCACCTCCACCGCGATGACCGCGATGTTCGCGCCGCCGAAGACCTCGGCGTACTCCACGAAGGTCTGGACGTAGGGGTGATTCGAGGGGAAGAGGTCGATGGTCTCGCTGGTGACCGGCACGTCCTGCATCTTCCATGCGAAGACCCCGGTCATCGCCAGGACCAACAGGAGGAAGGGGATCCTGAATCGGATCAGGGTAGCGCCGACGCGGCCGACGAAGTTCTTTCTGAACTCGTCCATTGCGTCCCCCTACCGGCTGCCCGCCCGACGCCAGGAAGCCCCGCCGTCGGTGGTGGTCATGACCAGGCCCTGGCCGCCAACCAGGACGCCCCTGCCGTCTGCTCCGAAGGCGACCCCGGAAATCCAGCCCCAGATGCCCAGGGGGACGGGCGTGAGCGCGTCTGCGTCCAACGCGCCGGCCAGGAGGAGTCCACGCCGGCCCACCACGAAGATCCGCTCGCCTTCGGCCGCGAACCGGAAGAGATGTTGCTCGGTCCCGGTCTCCACCTTGTCCCAGGTCTCGCCGCCGTCGTTGGAGCGTCGCACCACGCCGGACGAGCCCGCCACGAAGGTCGG
>CAZNWW010000144.1:0-1137 GCA_964576155.1 uncultured Myxococcales bacterium
CTCGCCCTTATCGGCTGCGGCAGCGGCGAAGACGAGACCCCGGGCGAAGAGTCCGGTGAGCCTGTCGAGGCGGCCTCTGAGGTCGCCATCCCCAGGGAGATGACCGAAGGGCCGTCCGGGAGGGAGTTGCAGGAGAAGGTGCGCAAGAAGGCCGCCAGGAAGAAGACGGAGATCCTCAAGGACCTCGCGACGCTGCCGAAGACGAACGTCGACGACCTGGTGGAGGCAACCCTCGACTTTGTCGAGTACCGCTTCACCACCGAGCGGATCTTCTACAGCCGCTATCTCGAGGAGTTCGACCGCAAGATCCGGATGCGTCAGGACTTCGCACCCCTCCTGCGTGAAGTCTACGGGCCCCGACGACACCGCCTCCTCTTCCATGAATTCGAGGACAAGCTCCAGACCCTCACCGAGGAGGGGAAGCGGCTCCTCACCCTCCTCCAGGAGATGCCGACCCACGGCCTGGCCGCAGCGGACTATCGGCTGGGCTCCATCGAGAAGCAGATCGCGCGCTATGAGACGGCGAAAGTCGACTACCTCGCGGCCCGGGAGGGGGAGTTCAGCCCCCGAGAGAAGGCATTCTGGGATCTGGTCTCCGCGTACGAAGAAATGCCCGACAATCTCGAAGTCCGGCGGGACCTCCTCGCGCTGGAGCTGACCAATCGAGATCTCGTGGCCCTCAAGAACTTCCAGGTATACTACCAGAAGCTCTTGAAGGCCCGGGCGACGCTCAATGACGCGGCAGCAGACATCGACATCGACCTCCTCCAGGGCTTCTTCCGCTTCCAGTTGGACTTCGTCCATGTGGTCAAGGCCCACCCCTTCGAGACTAACCCTACGGCCGGGAACCCCGCGGAGGTCCACCAGGATGCGCTCCGTATAGCGTTCCAGAAGGTGGAGAGCAACTACGTTGCAGCCATGCTGCCGCTGATCCCCGACAACCCGATCTACCACCGCCTCCGGGAGGGGCTGGTGCTCTACGAGCACCTCCGAGTTGACAGCGGCCTCGACGGGCTGAAGGTCAAGGGGACCCTCAAGCCCGGACAGCACGGCGACAAGATCCGGATCCTGACGAAGCGCCTCGCGGCGGAGGGCTACCTGGTCCCCGAGCAGGTCGGGGACAAGTACTCCAAGGCC
>CAZNWW010000144.1:1147-7603 GCA_964576155.1 uncultured Myxococcales bacterium
TATCCCGAGCGGTGAAATGGTACCAGCGGACACACCAGCTCGAGCGGGACGGGAAGGTGGGCCCCATCACCCGGCGCTCCCTCAACGTCTCCCCGGCGCGGCGGGCCAAGCAGGTCCGTCTGGGCCTGCAACGCTGGCGGGAGAGCGAACTCCACCGCGACCGTCCGGAGTTCTATATCCGGGTGAACATCCCGCAGTTCGAGGCCGAAGTCTGGGACCGGAACGAGCTCGTCAGGGTTCACCGCCTGGTGGTGGGCAAGCACAACAAGGAGACCAACATCCAGCGGAAGCAGCGGGGCTACTTCAACCACACTGCGCTCCTCAAGTCCCGGATCGAGACCATCGTCCTCAAGCCCCGATGGTATCCGCCACCCCGCCTCCAGGAAGAGCTCCTCACGGATCTGGAGGCCGACCCCGCGTACTTTGAGAAGAACAACTATGGCTTCATCCAGAAGGACGACGGCTCGGAGATCGTCTACCAGAAATCCGGACCGGACAACGCGCTGGGCCTCGTGAAGCTGCTCTTCCCGAACGAGCACAAGATCTACATGCACGACACGCCCAAGAAGGCGCTCTTCAATCGGCCGGTGCGTTCCTATTCCCACGGCTGCATGCGGACGGAGAACCCCCTGGACCTCGCCCAGTATCTGCTGGAGAGGTTCAACGGCATGACCAGGCGAAACTTCGACAAGACCCTGGAGAAGGACCCCGGGAAGGAGTCCTGGCTCAAGCTCAGCACAAAGGTCCCCATCTACATCGAGTACAACTCCGTCTCCGCGGATGCGGACGGCAAGGTCCACTTCTATATCGACATCTATGACTATGACGAGGCATACTGGGAAAATAGGCTGCCCGTACAACTCACCGAAGAGTTGTCGAAGTCCGAGGTGAAGCGTCTCTCCGGGAAATCCACCGGACTGCCTGAGGGGCTCCTCGATGGTGGCACAGAGGAGGACGACGGGGTCCTCCCGGACTGACCCAGGGAGGTGCCGGGTGAGGCGCGTAGCGCTGCTACTCATCCTCAATGTCCTCGTTGCCTGCGGAGTGGAATCCCCATCAAACCCCGTGGTGCCCCCCCGTAAAGTCGCCCCCCTGATCCCCGACGGCTGCACCCCCGGAACCGCCTACCCCGACACCCTGAAGGTCGTCAGCATCCCCTACATGGGTACCAGCACCTCCGAAGAGGTCTTCCAGGACATCGCCCGCGGGATCTCCGAAGAGTTGGACATGCCGGTGGACTGGACCATCGCCGAGGACTACGAACACGCGGTGAACCTCCTGATCTCGGGCGAGGCACACGTCGCCTCCCTGTCGCCCCTGGCCTACGTCAAGGCCCGGGAACAGGCCCCATGTCTCAAGCTCCTGGCGACCCAGGTGTCACGGGGAGACACCCGGTACTCCAGCTTCATCCTGGTCCGAAAGGACCGGGGAGTTACGTCGGTGAAGCAGCTCGAGGGTAAGCGAATCGCGTTCGTGAACCCCGCATCAGCGTCCGGCTTCCTCTTCCCCATGGCGACCCTGATCCAGGCGGGGCTCGACCCGAGGCGGCTCGTCAATGACGCTGTCTTCCTGGGCTCGCATCCCAAGGTCATCGCGGCCGTGGTAGCGGGCCAGGTGGACGCGGGTGCGACCTTCTTCGGCGCGGTGACCGCGGCGCGGGCCGAGCGGGTCGACACGGGCGTCCTGCGGGTGCTGGCCCTCGCCGGCCGGATCCCCTTCGACGCGGTGGTCGCACACCCGGACGTGGACGCGGACCTGGCGCAGCGGGTCCGGGAGGCATTCCTCGCGCTCAACTCCACTACAGACCGGGGCCGGACCGCGCTCGGACACCTGATCGAGATCAACGGCTGGGTGCTCCCCTCGGAGGAGATCTACGAGACCGTGCGAGAGACCCTCGCTCTCGTCCGCGAAGCCACGAGGGCGAGGCCATGAGCCTGCGCAACAAGGTGGCCCTCCTGGGCACGGGGATGATCATGTTCTCCATGCTGGCGCTGGGGAGCCTGACCATCGCCTACCAACGAAACAACCACCTCAAGGAGCTGGAGCTGCGGGCCCGCAGCTTCCTGTCTGTACTCGTGGTCGAACTCACGGAGTCCCTCGCGTCCAACCGCATCGAGGACCTGGACAAGATCATCAGCCGGCTCCTGGATCGGGACCTGGCGACCCTGGACATTGCGTTCGTCGCGGTGCTGGACCAAGACCGCCGTGTCATGGCCCACACGGACCAATCCCGATACGGCGCGATGCTCGACGACCGGTTCAGCCAGGACGCGTTGGAGTCCACAGAGCCCCTGGTGCACAGGGAGAGACGTGACGGTCAGGACCTTCTCCTTGTGAGTATGCCAGTCTCTACGACGCTGCAGGGGCTGCCCGGGATCCGCTGGGGAACCCTCGTCGCGGGCATGGAGCTCGAGCGGGCTCACCGGGAGATGGCGAGCCTCGTGTGGAGGATGGTGGCGTTCCTGCTGTTCATGACTGCGCTGGCAGCGGGCATCACGGTGTTGGTGCTCAACCATCAGCTCGTCCAGCCGGTTGCCGAGCTGGCCGGCGTGGCGCGCCGGTTCGCAGCGGGATCCATGGAGGCCCGGGTCAAGGTCCGGGGGAGCGGTGACTTGGCCCTCCTCGGGGAGACCTACAACGACATGGCCGGGAGCATCGAGTCCTACACTCGGAGCCTGGAGGAAAAGGTCAGCGAGCGCACCAAGGATCTTGAGGCGGCCAACACCAAGCTCAGCCAGGCCATGGACGACATCCAGCATGCAAACAAGCGCCTTGAGGAGTTGGCGACCACCGATGGGCTCACGGGGCTCTTCAACCACCGCCACTTCAAGGGCCTCCTGGAGAGCGAGGTCAGCCGAAGCCAGCGCATGGACTTCCCCACGAGCCTCGTGATGTTCGACGTGGACAACTTCAAGACCTACAACGACACCCACGGCCATCCTGCGGGAGACCTGGTGCTCAGGGGTGTCGCCGATCTTCTGCAAAGCCGCCTCCGAGGGACCGACGTACCGTGCCGCTACGGGGGCGAGGAGTTCGCCGTGATCCTCCTGGACACGGGAAAGCAAATGGCCATGGCCGTGGCCGAGGAGATCCGCAGCCGCATCGAGGCCACCCCCTTCGACGGCCAGGAGTCACAGCCCGGCGGTACGCTCACCGTGAGCGTAGGCGTGGCCACATTCCCCGAGAACGCAGGCGATCACGATGACCTGGTTCGGGCTGCTGACGAGGCCTTGTATGCTGCTAAACGGGCCGGGCGGAACCAGGTGGTGAACGCGGACGAGTCCTCAGAGTCCGCGTAGGGAATCCGGTCGGAACGAGTCGTCCCCGCCCTCCTCCAGGGTCTTGTCGATGTAGGCGAGGGTCTTGGGCTTGTCCTGCGGTAGAACCGCGCGTATTACCAGATAGTTGGAAGCGTGGGCGCTCGTGAAGAGGCAGTTCCCCAGCTTCAGGTGCTCCATGAGGACCCTGAGCTCCCGGGTCATGGCCGTCCGCCCGGGGACGGTAATCTTCCCCGCCGCGACCATCTCCTCCAACCTGCCGCCCTCGACCACCATGGTGGACAGCACCCCGACGTACTGGGGCTGGATCCGGTTGAGGATCTCCGCGGTGGCCACCGCGTGCTCCTGGGACCGCTCGATACCGCCCAGGCCAAGGAGGACTATACACGAGTAAGTAATCCCGGCGTCGATCACACGCTCCGCGGCCTCCACCGACTGCTCCGCGGTGGAGCCCTTGCGGAAATACGTGAGCACCTCGTCATCGCCGCTCTCGATCCCGTGGTAGATGATGCCGAGGCCGAGCTGTCGGAGGGTCTCCAGCTCCTCGGGCGACTTGCGCAGGATCGATCGTGCGTCCGCGTAGGTGCCCACCCGCTCCACCCAGGGCATGTTCTCCTGGATGGCCTCCAGGATCTGCACCAGGTCGTCCTGCGGGAGGATCAGCGCATCTCCGTCGCAGAGAAACACCCGCCGGAGCCGGAACCGGGAGGCCTCGAGGATGTCCTCCTCGATCTCGTGCCAAGGCTTGATGCGGAAGGTCTTGTCCCGGTACATCTCGCAAAACAGGCACTTGTTGTGGCTGCACCCCACGGAGACTTGCAGCAGGAGGCTGGCCGACTCGCTGGGGGGACGATAGAGGGGCGGATCGTAGTTCATGGGCGTCACTCCATCCGGGGGGTCGCACCGGAGCCCGGGGCCCCGCCGCGGGAGTATACCACGGGTCCCTTTCTTGTCACGGTCGGTGGGCTCTGCTACCGTGCGGAGGACGTCCTCCGCACGCAGGAGACACCCATGATCCTTACCCGTGACGCCTATCTCAGAGAGATCGACGAGGGCCGCATCGTCATCACACCCTTCGACGAAACAGCGGCAGGGCCGGGGTCATACGACCTGGCCATCGGCAACGAGTTCCGATACTTCAAGAAGGCCCACAAGATCCTCGACGCCAGCGAGGGTGCGGACTACCGGGAGCACACGATCCTCATCACCAAGCCCGACGACGAGCCCTTCATCATCATGCCCGGTGAGGCAGCGCACACTATCACCCGGGAGCGGCTCAAGCTCCCCGGCGATGTCTGCGGCTGGCTCCAGGGACGCTCGACCTACGCACGGCTCGGGCTCATGGTGCACATCACAGCGTCCTTCGTGCAGCCGGGCGTAGATAATCAGCAGGTCCTGGAGATGTTCAACGCATCCCCGGTGCCCCTGGCCCTCAAGCCCGGATCTCGGATCTGCCATATCATCTTCGCTCGCTGCGAGGGCTCGGCAGTTTACACTGGAAAGTTCCAGGGCCAAGCCCTGTAGAAAACCGACGGTTCAGGGCTGGTATTCGGACCAGGGTTTCGCGTACAGCTCCTCGTCCCCCTTCCTGAACAAGGCCAGGATCAGGGCACGCGCCAGCTGCAGGTTGGTGACGAGGGGCACGCCGTGATCCACCGCGGTACGCCGGATGGCGAAGCCGTCCTTGGCCTCTACGTCGCTGAAGGTCTCGGAGACGTTGATCACCAGGTCCACCTTCCCCTCCCGGATCACGTCCGTCGCCGAGGGGGAGCGTGCCTCCCGAATCTTGTACACCGGGCAGGTCGTAACCCCGGCCGACTCCAGGATCCGCGCCGTCCCAGGGGTCGCATGGAGCGAGAGGCCCATCTCCTCGATGTGTCGGGCGTAAGGAACAAATGCTTCCTTCTCCCTATCCGAGCCGATAGCCACGAGGACCCCGGCGGAGGGACGCCGGAATCCCGTGGACAGGAGCGACTTGAGGAGGGCCTCGTCGAGGTCGTCACCGAAGCAACCCACCTCGCCGGTGGAGGCCATCTCGACCCCGAGGGTGGGGTCCGCACCCGGGAGCCGGGTGAAGCTGAACTGGGCCGCCTTCACCGCTACATAGTCCAGGTCCAGGGCCCGGTTCTCTGCCACCGGAGGGGTTCTCCCGAGCATCGCCCGCGTCGCAAGCGCAATGTAGTCGACCTTGGTGGCCTTGGACACGAATGGCACCGAGCGGGACGCACGCAGGTTGCACTCGATGACCTTGATGTGGTTGTCCCGGGCGAGGAACTGGATGTTGAACGGGCCGGTGATCTCCAGCTCCTTCGCCATGCGCCGCGCTATCCTCTTGATCCTCCTGATGGTCTCCAGGTAGAGCCGCTGGGGGGGCAGCACGAGGGTCGCATCCCCGGAGTGGACCCCTGCGTTCTCAACGTGCTCGCTGATCGCCCAGACGAGGATCTCTCCTTGATCGGCCACCGCGTCGATCTCGATCTCCTTCGCGCCGGTCTCGTAGTGTGAGATTACCACCGGGTAGTCCGGGCTCACCAACGCGGCCCGCTCGAGGAAGCTTTGCAAGTGCTCCCGGTCGTTCACCACCCGCATGGCTGCACCCGAAAGGACGTAGCTCGGGCGCACCAGCACCGGGTACCCTACGCGCTCAGCGACGCGGTCCAGATCCTGGTCCCCGGTGTACTCCGTCCACGCAGGCTGATCGATCCCGGCCCGATCACAGAGGGACGAGAACCGGTGCCGATCCTCCGCGTTGTCGATGCGATCCGGCGGGGTCCCCAGGATCGGCACGCCCTCGGCGGCGAGGGCGACCGCAAGGTTGTTCGCCACCTGGCCGCCCACGGAGACGATAACCCCGATGGGCTCCTCCCGCCGGCAGACCTCCAGAACCGTCTCCAGGGAGATCTCGTCAAAGATCAACCGGTCACAGACGTCGAAATCCGTCGAGACGGTCTCGGGATTGTGGTTGATGAGGATCGTCTCATACCCCAGCTCCCGGGCCGTCCGGAGCGCGCCGACGCAGCACCAGTCGAACTCCACGGAGCTGCCGATCCGGTAGACCCCGGAGCCCAGCACCAGCACCCGCTCCCGCCTCCCGGCCTGGGCCTCGTCTTCCAGCCCGTCGTAGCTCAGGTAGAGGTAGTTGGTCTCTGCCGCGTACTCCGCGGCCAGGGTATCGATC
>CAZNWW010000144.1:7613-8228 GCA_964576155.1 uncultured Myxococcales bacterium
ATCGGATGGAAACCCCGGTCCCAGCGCAGCCGGCGAACCTCGCCCTCGGTCCGCCCGGCCAGACGCGCTATCTGCAAGTCCCCGAAGCCGGCGCGCTTCAAGTCCTCCAGCAGCTCCTGGGGCAGGGGCCAGCTCGCCTCTCTGGTTCGGTGCTCCAGGTCGACGATGCGCGCTATCTGGTGCAGGAACCACGGGTCAATGTTCGAGAGCGCGTGGAGGCGGGTCACGGTGTAGCCCTGGCGCAGCGCGTTCGCCACCGCAAAGACCCGGTACGGGCTGGCATTGGCCACGGCTTCATCGAGGTCGACCCGCTGCATGGTCTCCCCCTCCAGGCCCTGGACCCCGACCCCTACCATGCGCAGGGCCTTCTGGAGGGCTTCGAGGAAGTCCCTCCCGATGGCCATGACCTCCCCCACGGACTTCATGGAAGAGCCGAGGGTCCGCTCGACCTTGTCGAACTTCTCCAGATCCCAGCGGGGGACCTTCACCACCACGTAATCCAGCGCAGGCTCGAAGAACGCGCTGGTGCGCCGCGTGATGAGGTTGGCCAGGTCCGGGAGGTGGTGTCCCAGGGCCAGCTTCGCGGCCACGTAGGCCAGGGGGTAGCCCGTGGCC
>CAZNWW010000145.1:0-1011 GCA_964576155.1 uncultured Myxococcales bacterium
GATCACGACCGCGAGGATCAGGGTCCAGAAGGTGGTCGGATTCATGCTGGTGATGATGCGCCCCGGCAGGGACTCTGTCCACCGGATCCGTCGTCCACCGTCCATTGTCTTTCGTGCATTTCTTGACGCTCCCTCTTCCCGCCGCGTATAACCGACGCGAACCCAGTCTCTGGAGGATCCCCATGTCGCGCATCGCCCACGTCCTCGTCGTTGTCGCGTTCGTCTCTCTCATCGCCTTGCCCCTCATGGCGAAGGAGTACCGGGTTCCGATCCTCGTGGACACCTCGGACGACATCCTGGAGCTGTACTACGCGGACGACATCACCGTGGAGGAGCGGGACCTCCTCCTGCGTCTCCTCGAGGCCCCCCTCGACATCAACGAGGCGGACCGCGAGGAGTTCTACGATCTGCCGGGCCTGACCTACGACCTGGTGGACAAGATCATCGCCAAGCGGGACAAGAAGCGGTTCTCCCGGGTGAGCAATATCAAAAAGATCCCGGGGCTCACCCCCCACATCTACCGCCAGCTCCAGCCCTTCGTGAGGCACGTGCCCAAGCGGAAGAAACCGAAGAAGGGGGTCCGTAAGGACCTGAAGGGGACCTTCCGCTACCAGATCGTCGATCGGATCAAGGAGGGCGACACGGATCTCCCCGAGATGGCCCTGCGGGGCCGGATGCAGGGCCTCGACGGGTTCAAGGCCGGCTTCGCCGTGACCCTGGAGAATGGCGTCGGTCCGGTGACCTGGCGGGACGCGGTCGCCAACCCCTCGCTCCCCCTTGCTGACCTGTGGAAGGTGGACTCCAGCTCCGGGAGGCTCCAGTGCGACCAGGGCGATGGCCTGTACAACTGCGGCCCGGGCAGCTCCGGGTTCATGGTCTTCGACGACGAGTCCCCCCTGGAGCAGTACCTGCTCACTGACGGTGAGCATTACCGGGTACCCTGGCCCAAGATCTATGTCTCCGTGGAGCGGGAACGCTGGCGGGCAGTAGCCGGCTCCTACAAGATCGGCT
>CAZNWW010000145.1:1021-8200 GCA_964576155.1 uncultured Myxococcales bacterium
ATAGATAACACCGGGCGGGACAAACCCCACGGCTTCGTGGGGGACGCCGCCACCTACACCCATGAGAGCGGGGTGCGCCTGAGCCCCGACCTCATGGGCGTAGCGGGGTCCTACGACTTCGCCCTGGGTCCGCGGCTCTCCTTGGAGGTGAGCCCCTTCTTCTCCTGGTGGCGATACGACACCTACCAGTACAACCTGAACCACGACGACCCCTACACCGAGGAGACCGAATCCCACAAGGTCGTCAGCAAGGTCCCCGGGACGATCTACTACCGCAAACACTCCTACGTGACCTACCCCCGGGCCTACGACGAGCTCATGGGCGGCGGCAACGTCTCCTTGAAGTGGGGCAGCCGCTCCCATATCGGGATCACCGGGTACGGCTCCATGGTCGGCTTCAACCTGGAGGATAACGACACAGTCCTGACCACGTCCTCGGGGTACCCGACCGATCGTACCGTCTTCGCAGCCTTCGGCCTGGACGCGGCGGTGGAGATAGGTGCGGACGCAACCCTCTTCGCAGAGGTGGCAGCTACGGATCAGTTCTCCACAGAGTCCATGGCCGCGATCGTGCGGGGCGTCTGGGGACGGAAGCCCCTGGAGATCGACATCTCCGCACGGTACCTCGGGGACGAGTTCGACAACCCCCACGCCCGGGGGATCTCCATGTCCGACCAGTGGTTGGGCAACTCCGATCGTGGTGAGATCGGGTTCCGCGCCGACGCGAGCTGGAAGCCGGTGAAGTGGCTTCGCCTGCGTCTGGGTCAGGATCTCTGGCGCGCGGCCCGCTGGAACGACCCGAACGAGCCCGTCTCGAACCCCGCAGAGAAGACCCACCTCTGGCGTAACGAGACCTACCTGCGGGTGGACGGCTACCCCTTCAGCTGGTGGACCGTCGGCGTCTACGGTCTCTTCAGGGACAACGACATCAACGCCTCGGGATGGACCTGGGTCGCTCCTGGCGGGGTCACCGAGGGGGTGGACTACGGATTCAACGGCGAGCAATGGCGCGTCGGCGCCCAGACCAGCTTCACCCCTCTCAAGTGGATGCGCCTCGATCTGTACTACCAGGTCAAGTTGTTCCATGAGAAGAAACTCTCCCTGGAGAAGGAACTCCAGAAGGGGCACTACACATATTTCAAGATCCGCGTGAAGCCCGTCCACTGGCTCACGGTCTCGGCCCGGGCCAAGTACTTCAAGGGGGAGCTCGCCGCGGAGGAGGGCGCCACCTCCGAGGGCGAGGAGTACGCGGAAGGTTACCTGCAGTTCGAGTTCCGTCCGGTGAAGGGCGTGGCCATCGGTGGCCGCGGCGCGGTGCGAGGCTTCCTCTACGAGAACTCGAGCGGCGAGACTCCGCCGAACGAGTATTTCTGGCGCGCTTCCCTGGCGTACAGCTTCTGAAAGACGTTCGCACGCTCAGGCTAGCCGAAACGGCTGCGTCGTCAGGCGCTTCTTCACCTTGCCCAGCGCGGCGTAGTGGATCTGGGAGATCCGCCCCTCGGTGACCCCGAGGATCTTCGCGATGTCCTTGGCCATGAACTGCTCGAAATAGAACAGGCTCACCACGATTCGCTCGCGGTCCCCGAGCTCGGCGACGGTGGCCACGATGGCCGCGTAGGCGTTCTTTGCCGACGCGAGGGTCGCGGGATCCACGGCCTCGGGGTCAGCGAGGATGTCATAGACGTTGCGGTCATCGTCGCCGCGGCGGCCCAGGTCCTCGATGTGCAGGAGGAGCTTCGGAGAGAGGCGGGACCGCATGGTGCGGTACTCCTCTACCTCCATGCCCAGGCCCGCGGCCATCTCCTCTTCGGTGGCCTTGTGCCCGAGCTGGCCCGTGACCTCCCACTGGGCTTCGTCGAACTCGGCCTTGGCCTGGCGGGTGGATCGGGGGGCCCAGTCCAGGGAGCGGAGCTCGTCGAGGATCGAGCCTCGGATACGGATAGCGGCGTAGCGGCGGAAGTCGCCGGTGTCCAGGGGGGTGTAGCGGTCCACCGCGTCGATGAGGCCCACGGTGCCTGCCCCCATGAGATCATCCAGATCCACCGAAGGCGGCAGGCGGCTCTTGATCTTCCGAGCAACCGCCCGGACCAGGGGCAGGAAGTCCTGGACGATGCGCCCACGGGCGTCGCCCGAGGGGGGACCGTCTCGCCAGAAACGGTCGTAATCGGCCTGCGGGATCCCGTCGTGTGCCACCGTGCCCTCCACGCTTCGCACCATTCTAGGTGCGCCGTCCGCCTGGCGCAATACTCATTGACTTTCCCGGTCCTCCAGACTATCACGATGCCGTATTGCAACTAGGGAATCGCCCGCCCACGCAGGCTCGCGCAAAAAAGGGAGACCTACATGGATTTCAGTTTCAACGAAGAGCAGACGTTGATCCAGGACACCGCACGGCGCTTCGCGCGCGAGGTCATCGCGCCCACGGTGGAGGCCGACGAGAAGGCCCATCGCTTCAACATGGACATCTACAGGCAGATGGGCGAACTGGGCCTCTTCGGTCTCGTGATCCCCGAGGAATACGGAGGCAGCGCCTCGGGCATGGTCTCGTCCCTGCTGGCCACCATGGAGATCGCAAGGGTCAGCGCGTCCTGGGGGCTTCCCTTCAACATGCAGACCCAGGGCCCCGGCCTCACGATATTGAGGTGGGGCACGGATGAGCAGAAGAAGAAATACCTCCCCGGCCTCGTGTCGGCCGACCTCCTCGGCGCGTTCGCGCTCACCGAGCCCAACGCGGGGAGCGATGTCGCCGGGATGAAGACCTACGCAGAAGAGGACGGCGACCACTGGATCCTCAACGGCCAGAAGACCTGGATCTCCAACGCGCAGGTGGCGGACGTCTGCCTGGTGTTCGCCTACACGGACCGGGCTCAGAAGACCAAGGGCATGACCTGCTTCCTGGTGGATATGAAGACCACCGGCGGGGTGGTCGCCCGGCCCATCGAAGACAAGCTGGGCCTCCACGGATCTCCTACTGGCGAGATCTTCTTCGAGGACTCGAGGATCCATAAAGACCAGATCCTCGGCGGCATCGGGAACGGGTTCAAGGTCGGCATGACCATGCTGGACAACACCCGCCTCTCCTGCGCGATCCGGGCGGTCGGGGTGGGCCAGGCGTGCATCGACGCGTCGGTGGAGTACGCGAAGGAGCGCAAGGCCTTCGGCCGCCCCATCGCTGACTTCCAGATGATCCAGTCGGACCTCGCCGAGATGAAGGTCGAGCACGAGGCGGCGAAGCTCCTCGTCCTCCGGGCAGGATGGCAGAAGGACCAGGATCCCCACGTCCGCAACACAGTGGACGTGTCCATCGGCAAGTACCTGGCTGCGGAGGCCGCGGTCCACGCAGCGAACATGACCGTGAAGATCTTCGGGTCCTACGGCTACAGCGCCGAGTACCCTGCCGAGCGGCTCTACCGTGACGCGAAGTCCTACCAGATCGTCGAAGGCACCAGCAACATCCAGAAAATAATCATCTCCCGCAGCCTGCTCGGGTGAGGAGGGCGTCATGAATGAAATGATGAAGAAGATCGGGGAGATCGAAGCTCTCCGAGAGACCATCAAGAAGGGCGGCGGCGAGAAAGCCGTCGAGAAGCAGCACGGGCGGGGCAAGCTCACCGCGCGGGAGCGCCTCGAGAAGCTCTTCGATCCGGGCACCTTCACCGAGTTCGACGTCTTCGCAAAGCACCTGGGCCGGGACTACGGCCTGGACAAGGTGGAGCGGGTGCCGGCGGACGGCGTGGTCACCGGCTACGGCGAGGTGGACGGCCGCAAGGTTTTCGCGTACTCCGAGGACTTCACGGTCATCGCCGGCACCTTCGGCGAGATGCACGGCCGCAAGGTCGCCAAGACCGTCGAGCTGGCCTCCAGGATGAACTGCCCCGTGGTGGGGATCAACGACTCCGGCGGGGCCCGTGTCACCGAGGAGATGGGCGCGCTCAGCCAGTACGGCCAGCTCTTCTTCCGTCACGTCCGGGCCTCGGGTGTGGTGCCCCAGATTGCGCTGATCATGGGCCCGGTGGCCGGCGGCCAGGCGTACTCCCCGGCCCTCATGGACTTCATCTTCATGGTGGAGAAGTCCTCGACGATGTTCATCGCAGGGCCGCCCCTGGTCGAGGCCATCGTCCACGAGAAGATCTCTGCGGAGGATCTCGGCGGTGCAAGGATGCACGCCCGGACCAGCGGTGTGTCGGACCTCACCTGCGCGGACGACGCAGCCTGCATCGAGCAAACCCGGCGCCTCCTGTCCTTCCTGCCCTCGAGCAACCAGGAAGACCCCCCGGTCCATGACCTCGGCGACGACCCGGAGCGACGCCTCGATGCCATCGTGGATGTCGTCCCCGCGGAGCCGAACAAGTTCTACGACATGCACAAGGTCATCGACCTCCTCGTAGACAACGGAGACTTCTTCGAGCTCAAGGCCGAGTTCGCTAAGAACATGATCATCGGGCTCGGTCGCCTGGGCGGTAAGACCGTGGGGATCGTCGCGAACAACCCGATCTTCATGGCCGGCTCCATCGATCACAAGGCCGCGGCCAAGGCCGCCCGCTTCATCCGGTTCTGCGATCAGTACGAGATCCCGCTCATCAACCTGCAGGACGTGCCGGGCTTCCTCATCGGCAGCCAGTCCGAGAAGGCCGGGATCATCCGCCACGGCTCGAAGATGCTTTACGCGTATGCGGAGTCCACGGTGCCCAAGGTCACGGTGGTGCTGCGCAAGTCCTACGCTGGGGGCTACCTGGCCATGTGCTCCAAGGACCTGGGCGCGGACTTCGTCTTCGAGTTCCCCTGCGGCGAGATCTGCCTCATGGGGCCCCAGGGCGCGGTGAACATCCTGTTCCGCAAGGAGTTCAAGAAGGCCAGGGAAGCCGGCGAGGACGTGGCCGCGCTTCGTGAAAAATACAACGCGGAGTTCCACGACCGCTTCGTTAACCCCCTCTACTCGGCGGGGCTGCAGCACGTGGACGACATCATCGATCCGAGGGACATGCGGAAGGCGGTCCACCGGGCCCTCGAGGTCTGCCGCATGAAGCGGGACGAGCTGCCGCCGAAGAAACACGGCAACATCCCCATCTGAGGCCTGGATGATCACCTTTGGTGAGATCCCCTGGGGAGATGGTCTGCGGGTGTTCGCGCTCGGCTTCGGCGGCGTCTTCGCTGCGCTGGGGCTGCTCTATGGTGGGATCCGGTTGACGTCGCTGGTGGCGGCGCGGCTGGATCCGGAGAAGAAGAAATAGGGACACGTTCACGTTCACGAGCACGTGCACGGAAATCGGGAGGTACACGATGGACATTGTTTTGATGCCGATGGTCGGGAAGATCGTGCAGATCGACGTGAAGGAAGGGGACACGGTGGAGGCCGGGCAGCAGCTCGGGATCTTCGAGTCCATGAAGATGGAGATGCCCCTCGTGGCCACCTGCGGCGGCGTAGTAAAGAATATCAATGCCGAGGTCGGTCAGGTGGTGGAGGCCGACGCGCCCATCTGTGACATTGATTGAGCCTATCATCTGACATCGTTTGGCGATGTCAGATGACATCGTTTGGCGATGTCATCCTGAGCGAAGCGGAGCGGAGTCGAAGGACCTCAGGCATAGCGACCACGACACCTGAGATCCCTCGACTGCGCTCGGGATGACGTGGGAGCGGCTGCGCTCGGGATGACGTGGGAGCGGCTGCGCTCGGGATGACGCAGTGTAGGGAGTTCCATGGAGCACCTGACAGACTTCCTGAGGGAGACCGGGTTCTGGCACCTGACCCAGGGAAACCTGGTCATGTGGGCCGTCGGCTTCACGCTCATCTACCTGGCCATTCGAAAGCAGTACGAGCCCTACCTGCTGCTCCCCATCGGCTTCGGGGTCTTGCTGGTGAACCTGCCCCTGGGCGAGCTCCTGGGGGACGGCGGGCTCCTCCGGATCTTCTACTACGGTATCCAGTTCGAGGTGATCCCGCCCCTGATCTTCCTGGGCCTCGGCGCGATGACCGACTTCGGCCCCCTCCTGGCCAACCCCAAGACCCTCTTCCTGGGGGCGGGGGCCCAGTTCGGGGTCTTCATCGCGTTCTTCGGCGCGCTCTTTTTGGGCTTTGCGCCCAACCAGGCGGCCGTCATCGGGATCATCGGCGGCGCGGACGGGCCCACGACGATCTTCCTGGCCAACGCGAAGGCGCCGGAGATCCTGGGCGCCACCGCGGTCTCCGCCTATTCCTACATGGCCCTGGTGCCGATTATAATTCCGCCGATCCTGCGCCTCCTCACCACCGCCGAGGAGAGGGCGATCCCCATGCAGCAGCTCAGGTCGGTGGGCCGGCTGGAGAAGATCCTCTTCCCCATCGTCGCCCTCCTCCTCGTCGGCCTCCTGGTGCCCAAGTCCGTGCCCCTCCTGGGTATGTTCATGGTGGGCAACCTGTTCAAGGAGTCCGGGGTGGTGGGGCGCCTCGCGGACGGCGCGGCGAACGAGCTGATGAACATCGTGACCATTCTCCTGGGCTTGTCGATCTCCGTGAAGATGACCGCGGACGCGTTCCTGAGCTGGGAGGTGTTCGAGATCCTCGGCCTCGGCCTGGTCGCGTTCTGCTTCAGCGTGGCCGGCGGGATCGTGCTGGCGAAGGTCATGAACCTCTTTTTAGTAAAAAAAATCAATCCCATGATCGGTGCTGCGGGGCTTTCCGCAGTGCCCATGGCGGCGCGGGTGATCCAGGTGGAAGGCCTCAAGGCCAATCCCCGCAACTACTTGCTCATGCACGCGATGGGCCCCAACGTTGCCGGAGTGGTCGGTACAATCGTGGCCGCCGGTTTGTTCATGTCGTTGGTGTAACACAATGATGCGTTTTGAAGATCTCGTCGCCGAGGCCCTGGACGGGGGCATCTCTCTTGAGACCGCAGAGGCCGTGGCGACGTTCCCTGATGAAGAACTCTCGTTCCTCCTGGCCGCGTCGGACCGTGTCCGTCGGCATCACTTCGGCAACCGGGTCAAGCTCTGCTCCATCGTCAACGCGCGCTCCAACCTCTGCGGCGAAGACTGTGCGTTCTGCGCCCAGTCCCGCCGGGCCGACGCGGACGTGCCCACCTATCCCCTCCTGGAAGAGGAGGTCCTCCTCGGGAGGGCCCGGGCCGCCCGGGAGGCCGGCGCGGTGGAGTTCTCCATCGTCACCAGCGGCAAGGGCCCGAGCCCCACGGAGCTGGATGT
>CAZNWW010000146.1:0-8146 GCA_964576155.1 uncultured Myxococcales bacterium
ATGCGGGACCGACGGCTGCGGTGGCTCCTGTGGCTTCTGCGGAGCCGACGAGTCTTGTAACTACGACGGCACCGAGTGCCAGTCCTGTTATGGCTGCGCTCCCTGGCAGAGCTGTGACGGAGCAGGCGGCTGCGTCAATCCCACCTCAGCGGGGGAGAGCAAATATGGCGGTCAGTACATAGCGAGCGGCTGCTTCGGTATCGACTACAACGGATGCTGCACCACTGATAACCTCCTCTACTACTGTGATGATCAGTCTGGCGAGTGCCCGCTGGGAGCGACATGTCTCGTAATCATGGACTGCGAGGTGACCAACGGGGGGGTCTGCAGTTGGGGAGCTGACGTTGGCTTCTTCCAATGCCTGGCTGGTGGGACCACCCCGATACCAAACCCCGAGGGTAGCCTCTACTGCGATTCATACGAATGCATCCCAGATTGCTCGGGCAAGGAATGCGGAGACGACGGCTGCTTCGGGTCCTGCGGGACCTGCGTCGGCCTGCCGGACGCGTTCTGCGATGGGGGGATGTGCAATGGAGGTCGTTGACAGCTGACAGCCGGTTCCCGATACTCTGCCTGGAGGGGTAAAACACGGATGAAGCTTCCTATCCACTTTGGACAGTCCCCGGATCCCACACGTCGGTCTCGGGGACAACTGGTGCTGGACGCCCTCGGGCACCCCAACGCCGCGGCGGCCGCGGAAGCCATTGGCGCCTACGCCCCCAGCGACTACAACGGTTTTCACCTGCTGCTGGCGGATTCGGCCAGCGCCTGGTGTCTCGTTCATCGGGGGGATCGGTTGGAGCGCATTCCGTTGGGACCGGGTGTGCACGCGATCACCGAGCGGGGGTTTGGCGCCGCTCCCACCCCGCGCGAGACCGTTCTGGCGGCTCGCACGACGAACTGGTCACGACAGACGGACCCACCCACCGACGTGGATATCCATCGGCTCCTCAGCGAGCACGCCGACGACCTGTGGGCCAGCATCTGCGTCCACGCACCCGACATGAACTACGGCACCCGGTCGTCCTCCATTTTGCGACTGGATGGCGGCACCGGTGACTGGCATTTTCAGCACGCCCCTGGGCCGCCGTGCATCACCGCCTTTGAATCTGTGCCCGTCGTGTGGCCCGCCAGACGTGTCTGATTTCACACACCCGAACGCATGTGATACCGATGGGGCACCGCACGGACCAGGCGGTGGGGGGAATGCCATGCGAAGAAGTGAGAGTCGATGGGTTTTGGCGGTGTGCGTGCCGCTCGTTATTGGAGTGGGTTGTGGTGGCAGTGACACCGAGCCCTCTCCAACCGCAGACGCGGCTCCCGTCGACACGACCGATGCGGTGGACACAGCGACCGATACATCACCGACCGAGGTGGGGGAGACGGTTGAGGAGGACACCCACGCCCCGGTGACGATCGTGGTGGAGGCCCTGGCCGACGGCCAGGTGGGGGAGGGCACCCCGGACAACCCCTACCGCGACCTGCAACATGCGATCGACCAGGCGCCGGACGGCGCGACCCTGCAGATTGGTGCGGGCACCTACGAGGCGGTCGCTCAACCCTACGCCGACCCGGGCTGTGGCAATTGCAGCGATGCCGATTTTTTCGACGGCTGTGCGGCCACGCGGGGTTTTTATGTGACGGGCAAGGGATTGCAACTGATCGGTGCCGGGCAAGCAGCGACCGTCCTGGTGACCAACGCGGGCTATGGATTGCTTTTTGAACAGGCGGGCGATTCGAGCGTCCAGCATCTGAAAGTGACGGGCGGTCTGCGGGACGCCGATGGCAAAGCGACCGATGCCGGCATTGTGGTGATGCACACCCAACTGCTGGTGGAGAATGTGGCGGTAGTGGAGAACGACAACCTGTACACGGGGCCGGAACCCGACCCCGTGGTGGGGGTGGGCGGCATCTTTGGCCGCGAGGGCAGTAGCCTGACCCTCCGGAACTGCGTGGTCGAAGACAACAGCTGGGATGGTATCACCTTGTACCGGGGTCTTCCCGGGGACGACACCACGGCGCCGGTGGCCCACGTGGAAGGCAATCGGGTGGGCTGCAACAGCCAATGCGTCAACCCACGCGGTCGCGGCGCGGGCATCGCCGCGACCTGGAATTCGTCTCTGGTGGCCATCGACAACGAAGTCCACCATTACTGGAAGGGGATCGGGGCGTTTGGGGAGTCGATTGTGTTGCTTCACAACAACGTAGTCCGGGACCAGGGCGGCTGGGGCGTCATTGTGACCGGCACGGCGACCATGTACGCCTACAACAACGTGGTGGTACGCAACGGAACCACCGGCATAGCGGCCTGGAACATGGGCGTTGCCGGGGCGTTTGTGAACAACATCGTCGCTGGCAATGGCACGTCACCCGACGAGTGGGTAGGCATCAAGACGGGATTTTGGATGAACTCCATGGCGCCCGCTTTTCGACTGGAATACAACCTGGGCTTTGACAACGCCAACTTCATCGCGTGCATCGGAGGCAATCCCAACCAAACCCCGTGCAGCGCGATCCCCTTTGATGGGGTGGATGGCAACATCAGTCTGGATCCCCTCTTTGTCAGCGACACGGACTTTCATCTGCAACCCGGTTCTCCCGCCATCGACTCGGGCGACCCGACCATCCTGGATGTGGACGCCACCCGGAGTGACATGGGCGTGTACGGCGGATCCCACGCCAAACCTTAGGGCCAATACCACCGGCAGTTCCCCGAATCTACGGTCGTACGACGAGGGTATCCCTCCGTTGTGGGGCGGCCGCGTTGGGTTGTAGCTCTTCATTATTGGATCGGGGCCTCTCCAGGGCTCTCTTGGGTGCCTGAGGATGTCTCCTCAGCCCTAAACTCTGACCACTTCGAGACCTTCATTGTCGCTGACCATCGAGGTAGTTGCTGCTGCCCCCGGATTCACGCAGACCTGTCCACTGCCCCGAAGTGTGGGAGCAACCTCTTTCGCAGATTGGGGCTGCCTGTCGTTAGGCTGCTTGTCGCCACTCGTATCGATGGTGGACGCCGCCAACGCGGGGCAGAGCGACGACCTCAGCCTGCCCCGGAGGTCGAGGCTGGATCGGCCGGTGCTCTGGGCTATCCCCATTGAGGGTGAGGTGGCACCGGTCCTCGTTGTAGTAGGAGACATAGCCTCCGATCAACTTGCGAGCATGGGCCTCGTTGAGGACTACAACGTGGTCGAGGAGCTCTGTGCGAAGGCTTCGGATCCACCGTTCAGCAATGCCGTTCTGCCAGGGAGAACGGAATCCGATTCGGACGGATTTCATACCTGCTGCACTGAACCAGCCAGTGACAGCTACCCCGAATGTCGTGTCTCGGTCATGAATGACGAACCTGGCGCTGGGTATCGACTCGAAGGCTTCCCGCAGCTGCTGGATCACCCACTGTGATGTGGGATGCTCAGTGACGTTGAAATGGAGGATGCGGCGCCGGTGGTGATGGATGACGAAGAAGCAGTAGAGGACCTTGAAGGATGCAGTTGGGATGGTGCAAAAGTCCATCGCTGCGATCTCTGGCATGTGGTTCCGGAGGAAGGTCTTCCACTGTTCGGCCTTGGCAGGATCCAGTGGCCGGCGCGGACGATATCGGTCCACCGTGGACTCGGACACTTCGAAACCCAACTTCCGGAGCTCGGCCAGGGTCTTGGGAGTGCCCCAGGACGGATTCTCCCTGGCGATTCGCCGGATGAGGTTGCGAGTGTCGATGGGAACCCGAGGCCTTCCTACCCGTCCTCGAGAGAGTTCCCGCCAGTACTTCTTGAATCTCTCCTTGTGCCATCGGACCACGGTCTCGGGTGTGACGATGATCAGGCTGTCCATCCATCCGGCCCATGTCTCCTTGAGTACGGCCCAGAAGGTTCGGTCCAGCTCCTCGAGGGCGGGGCGAGGCTTCTCTCGCTTCAACACTGCGACCTGCTGCCGGAGGGCGAGGTTTTCGAGGACGAGGTTCTCCCGATCAGCGAACAGCGTGCGGAGCAGTGAGATGGTCATCCCCATGATGCGAACGAGAACCGTCCTGGACATCGAATTCCTCCAAGAAATGTAGCCGGAGACTACCAGAAGGGCAGGAACGTCTCATCCAGTGTTGAAGCGCCGATCCAATTTTGGGGAGGTACAGCCGACGAGCTGAAGATAGGAGCCGCCGGGTCGCCGTCAGATCCGGCCAGCCGGTGGTCTCGGGGGCTATCTTTCCAGCCTCTCGAAGTTGAAGTCGAGGTGATCTACAAGGTCCCGAACAAAGGCGGTGGTCGGTTTCCTGTGTAGGTCGGCGAGGGTACCCTCCTGCACCAGATGCCCCGACTCGATGACCATGATGCGATCCCCCAATGCTGAGGCTTCGCGCAGGTCGTGGGTGACATGGAGCACAGTGATGCCGCGCTCCTCGAAGAGTTTGCTGAAGACGGAGACGAGTTCCCGCTTCAATGATACGTCGAGGTTGGAGAGCGGCTCGTCCAGGAGAATCGCACGAGGGCTGGATACCAACGCCCTTGCGATTGCAACCCTTTGCTGCTCACCGCCGGAGAGTTGGCCCGGGTACCGTCGGCCCATTCCCGTCAATCCGGTTTGCTCGAGAACTTCGCGGATCCGACGCTCCCGTTCAGATGATCCGATGCCCTTCGCCCTGAGCCCGAAGTCGAGGTTCCCTTGGACGCTCAGATGTGGCCAGAGCGCCAGATCCTGGAACACCACCGCCAGGTCTCGCTCCTCCGGCGGCACGAGGACGCGGCCATCAGCGCTGACGACCTTTTCACCGATGACCACCTGGCCCCTGGAGGGTGCAGTGAAGCCAAGAAGAAGGCGTATCACCGTCGACTTGCCGCTGCCGGAGGGACCGAGGAGCGAGACCCTCTCGCCCGGCTGGATCGTGAACGTGAGACCATCGAACAACCCCTGGTCCTGGTAGCCGAAGGTCACATCTGCCAACGAAAGGACTGCGCTCATCTTTCAGACCTCTTCTTCAGGATCAATACGCCCACACCGAGGAGGGCCATGGTGATGGCCACCTGCACGGTAGCGAGCCCGGCGATCACCGCCTCGGGACCGTTCGCCTCGAGGGTGAAGATCCTGACGGTCAACGGTTGCCAATCCGGCGGATAATAGAGGACCGCTGTCTCCAGGTCACGCAGGCAAAAGACCGCAGCCAGGATCCAAGCAGCCGCCAGGGTGCGGCGGTGCATGGGCAGCACGATCGAGACGAGGCGGCGGGTGAAACCTGCGCCGGCCGTGGCCGCAGCTTGCTCCAGTGAGAGCCGGCTCTGGGCCACGGCTACCGCGGTTGTCCTGATTCCGATGATGCCATAGCGGGCGACATATCCGATGACGATGACACCAATCCCGGCATATAGGAAGTTGGTGCTCGGGCGGTTCCAGAGCGCGATGATGCCGATCCCGAGGAGGGCAGCAGGCGTGACGAAGGCGAGGACACCCACGAAATCCAGGAACCGGGATCCCCGTAGCTTACGGGCGCGAGCGTGGCCGATAACAGCGCCGATTCCCACGATCATCGTTGCTGCGAATCCAGCGCCGAGGAGGCTGTTCAAGAGACTCCCCCCGAGCCATTGACCCGCCAGCAAGAGGCCCCCTCCGGTCCAGGCCTTGACCGATAGCGCGATGATTGGGAAAAGGGAGAACAGGGTCAATCCCAGAACGACAATCGAGAGGACGCACCGCCAGCGTCCGAGGGGGAGCAGCTCCCTCTCACGGTGCTGGATACCGAAGAAGTCGAAGGACCTGTTCTTGAAGAGCCGACGTTCGGCGGTGACCAACATCAGGGCTATCAGAACGAGGGGCAGGGCCAACAGGAACGCCTCTCCGGGGTCGTAGTTGATCCCGCCCAGCCTGGAGAAGATGGCCGCTGGGTAGACGTCGACGCGCAGAAACATGGGGACACCCAGCTCAGAGAACGAGAGCGCGAAGACCAGGATGGCGCCCAGCACGATCGAAGGCCAGGCGGCGGGCAACAGGATGCCGAAAGCTACCCGAAACGGTCGGGCCGTGACCCGGGCCGCCTCTTCCAGGCTCGGATCGAGATTCCACAGGCCCAGCGCGACTAGCGCAGTGACCACGGGTGTGAACGCGAGGCTCAGGACAGCCACCTGTCCGAGGGGATGGAAGAGCAGGCCGGCGGAGTTCTCCCCGCCGAGCGTTCCTTGCCTTCCGAAGAGATAGAACCACCCGAGGGCCAGCAGAAACGGCGGGAGGAACATAGGAAACCCGTGCACCAGGAGCATCACCCGGCGACCGATTACATCAGTCCGTGCCAGGAGGATCCCCATGGGCGTTCCGAGGGTGAGCGCGCCAACCACGACGGCACCGGAGAGTCCCAGCGAGTTTGCCAGGAGAACCCATGGCCGGGACGATGCAAATACTTCGAGGCCCTGGAGGAGGTCCCTCGGGCCTTGATTCAGGAGACCGAACAGGGGACAGACCAGTGGAAGGAGCGCAATGATCACGAAGAGCGCCCCCGCGCCTCCGATGACGACGTGCTGTTGCCATCGCCCGGTACCCAGGCTCATAGCCCGGCCCAGCTCCGCAGCAGAGGCTGGATGTCCTCCATCCACTTCGCCATGTCGGCGTAGTCAGCCTTCATGGGTCGGACCTCATGGCCGGCGCCCGAACCCAGGGGCATGTGGGCCGCGGACTCCGATAGCGCCGACTCGACCTCAGCCGAGAGGAGATAATCGATCAATCGATGCCCGTTTGCTGGATTCGGGCCGCCGCGCATATCCACGACGACCGTGGGCATCACGAGGGTGCCCAGCTCTTCCTGATCGGGAAACACGACCTCCACCGGAGCACCTGATCGGGTCGCCACGAACGCGTCGTCGGTGTCGGTCAGGCCGAAGGTCACCTCTCCGGCCACGACCAGCCGCTTCACCTCGCCGTTCGAGCTTGCGACCTTCACCTGGTTCTCCTTGAGGGAATCAAGGAACGCGCTCGCATCGTCCTCGCCCCAGGTGCTGAACCAAGCTGACACGTGCATGGTCGTCGTCCCGAAGACGGGGTTGGCGATGGCGGCTTCTCCGCGCCAGCGTGGGTCGGCGAGATCCCGCACCGACCGGGGCATGGGTCGGTCCCCCAGGCGCTCTCGGTTCACGAGCAGCACCCTGGCGCGAGCCGCGAACCCCGTCCAGGTTCCATCAGCCGCCTTGAAGTCCGATGGGATCCTCTGCGCTTGAGGGGAGATGTACGGCTCGACGAGCCCGCGGTTGATGAGCACGAAGGGTCGGACAGGATCTCCCGACCAGAACACGTCCGCCTGGGGATTATGAGCTTCCGCGATCAACCGGTTGAGGACCCCCGTGCTCTTGGTCTCCTCAGTGTCGTAGACTGCCTGAACGTGAATGCCGGTCTCCTCCTCGAAGCGTTTGAACACAGGCTCCGAGAACACCTGATCAACCGAAGTGTAGACCACGACCGTCGGCGTCTCCGAGCCCTGGTTCAGGAGATAGGCTGCGGCCAGGGCGCCCAGGACCACAGCAACTGCCAGCGCTACCTTGGTGTTGGTCTTCGTCATCATGGGCTATCGAGGGTCATGATCTCCGCGGCCTCGACGTCGTCAAAGGCTGTCGCAGCGTCGGCCTTGGTCCAAAGGCCGATCATTCCTGTGTCCTTGAAGGTGCTGTCCGTTACCTCGATGAGCCTCTTCCCGTCGATCTCGGCGATGATCATATCGCCGACATTCCGGATCCGGATTTGATGCCAGCCCTTGGCATCCAGATGTACTCGTGCGCTGCCGATTTGTTTACGGATGCCCTTTTTGACGTAGTACACCCTGAAGTTGTCTTCCAGCGGATTCCAGCGTGCGATGTAGTAGTTCCTCTCGTCCTTTGCCCTCCAGATCGGTCCACCGCCCTGGTCCTCCCTGCCGTCCATGGCTCGGACCTTGATCCTTACCTCTACGTCACGAAAGCTGGTCTTCTCCGCCAGCAGGAGGTTGTACGTCCTGCCGGAGTTCTCCGTACGACTGAGGGCCACCGCGTTCGGTGGAGTCGGCGCGGAGCCGTCCCCGACGATCTCCCACTTCCCGGGCTTGCTGTTGCCATTCGTCTCGTCTGCGCGCCAACCATCCGGCACGGCCCCCACCTTCTCTTTGTCGAATGCCCACTGGCGTTCGTGAGGCTTCGCCTGGGCGAGC
>CAZNWW010000147.1:0-8134 GCA_964576155.1 uncultured Myxococcales bacterium
CCGCACCGCCCTCGGAAGAGACCATGTCCCGGTGCCCCAAGGTCGAGTGCAACCTTACCTGCGACAACGGCTATGCACTCCGGGAGATAGCCTTCGACCTGGAAGACCCTGAGGCGGCCTGCGATCCCATCACCCAATTCTGCGGTCTGGTCATGTGTCCTGCCTGCGAATGCGCGGATGAACCGCAGCTCATGATCTCCCTCAACGAGAGCGAGGACATCTTCCAGGTCATGCTCGGCGACCTCGGTCCCTGGCGCGACCCGGCCTGGAAGAGCGGCATCCTGGGCGGAGACTTCCTCTTCATGGGCAAAGAGACCAACATCTTCGGGATGGGGATCGGCCACGACGAGAGCCGCAAGATCTTCGAGAACATGTGGCAGGGCGTGCCCTCTCTGGCGAGCCCTCTCATGTTCCCCTGGCTGGCCGCCACCGCGGACAACGTAAGCTACGGCTGGACCACCCTGAACCCTGACCGCCGCCTGGGAGCCGATTGCCCGACCTGGCGTATTGCGATCACCGCAGCAGACTTCGAGGACGAGGACGCGCTGGTCGAGATCTTCTTCGACAAGCTCGGCTTCCTCGAGGCCGAGGCCAGCTCCAAGGCCCGACAGCTCATCGTTGATCGCAGACCGGTGATTCTGGCCACGGGCATCCTCGCCGGGGCAGATGGCCCTGGGGATCTCGAGGACTGGAAGGCCGAGGTCCTCGCCGACGCGACCATCCAGGGCGTGGCACCGGATCCTGACAGTCCCGACGACCCCGAGGCGACCATCCCAGCGGAGCATGCGCTCGACGGGCTCTTCCCCGAGGGTGTGGACGTGGCCTTGGTAGAGGCCCTGGAGTGCAACTCCTCCAAGCTCGTAATCCCCATCTTCTCGACGGGCGCCACCGCGGTCATGACCCACAAGTCGCCCTCTGCAATGCAGGTCCTGGAAGGGACCGCGCTGGACACCCAGCGGGTCTTCACCTTCGAGCGCTACTTCGTGGTGGGCGAGGGTGACGTCGGCTCGGTGCTCGAGACGGTCTTCGAGATCCGCGGCGAAGAGCACGGGCATGTCCGCGGCGTCGTGGTCATCGAGGGCACCATGGCCCCGGTACATCATGCGTCGGTCTTCGTCCTACGGGACCCCCGCGGTGTCCGCGGCGTCCCGGCGGACCGCGAGTATGAAACCTATGATGCGCTCCGCGCTGATTGCAACGCCGCCTTCGCCAACGACGGCTTCGTCTCGGAGATGGAGTCCGACGTCGGCCTCGATCCCGTCGAGGACGGGGACTTCTCCGGTCCGCTCCTCCCGGGACGCTATTTCCTGGTCGGCTTCACCAAGACCCACGGAGTCTCACGGCCCATGCCCCTGGAGGTGAAGGCCGGGCACACCGCAGTGGCTCACGTTGCGCTGCCCCCGCGAGGCCGCGTCGAATACCGGGTCACCGACGCGGGCGGACGCACCCTGCCCTGCCGCATCACCATGATCCCGCTGGACGAGGACGGCGAGCCCTTAGACTGGGACGGCCTCGCCCGGGTCGAGATGGGGGGCAAACGATACGACCACGGGATCCTCGTAAACGAGCACAGCCCAGCAGGCAAAGGCACCATCGACCTACCAGCAGGAGAGTACGAGGTGTGGGTGTCCCGGGGCTTCGAATATGGCATCGAGCACCTCCCCCGATTCGAGGTCAAGCCCGGCGAGACCACCGTGCTTCAGGCGGTACTGATCCAGGAGATGGATACCACCGGCTGGGTTTCAGGCGACTTCCATGTACACCAGAAACCCTCCATCGACTCAGGCTTCCCCATGGACACCCGGGTGATAGCCAACGCCGCGGAGGGAGTGGAGTTCATCACCGCCACCGACCACGACTACCTGACGTACTACCAGCCCTGGGTGAATGAGCTGGAACTCCAGAGCTTCATGAAGACCGCGGTCGGGGTGGAGACCTCCACCTTGGAGTTCGGGCATTACTGCGGGTTCCCCATGGAGTACAAGGAGACGGATCTTCCTGTACACGATGCACCGCCGTGGTACGGCTACCAGATCCCCGAGGTCTGGCAGATGATGCGGGAGCGGGTCCAGAAGGGCTTCACGCAGAAAGACTTCGTGGTCCAGGTCAACCACCCCCGGGACGGCATGATGGGCTACTTCGCCCAGTTCGGCCTCCAGGGCTACAACCTGCAGCGGTCCACCCCGGGCATGTCCATGTGCAACCCGCAGACCGAGCGGATCTCCTGCGCGTTCGACGCGTTGGAGATCATGAACGAGAAGCGCTTCGAGCTGCTCAGGACGCCCACCATCAGGGAGATCACGCGACACAACACCTGCGCCAGCGCGATCCTCAAGAACAACGACCCGTCAGCCTACGCGTTCGATGCCGACACGCCGGGGGACAGCATCTGCGGGGACATGCAAGCGGATCCCCACGACGACTGCGACACCATCGAGGACACCGCCGCTGCCACGACATTCTCAGGGGGGATGGACCGGGCACGGATCTTCTCCAGGAGAGACCATTGCCGATGGCACGTCGAGTTTCGCGCGGGCATGGCCGAGGCCGCTGAGATGCCAATCGTGCCGGCCAAGCGACATGCGCTGGACGCGCTGAAGCTCATGAACGTGCGGTATCAGATCGAGCGCCTCCCCGAGGAGCAGGCCGCGTTCTTCGCTACGACCTCCGAGACCGACCTCGGCTGCGACGGCGAGGCGGCGATGAAGGGCTGCGAGGCCGTCGCGGATGACGACGGGGTCCACTCGGGAGACTGCGACGGGTGCTCCTGCGAGGGCTGCGTCTGCGCGTCCAAGCCAGGCTGCTGCGTGGACGAGGGCGTCAAAGACGAGGAGACCGGCGTCATCGGGACCGGCTGGACCCAGGCCTGCGCCAGCCTCTGTGCTAACGGCTGCTACGGCTGCGGACTCCAGCCCTGCACCGACCTCACCCAACCCTGGGACGATTGGTTCAGCTTCCTGAACGCTGGCTTCGACATCACCGCCATCGGCAACTCCGACTCCCACGAATCCCTCAAGGAGGTCGGACTGCCCAGGAACTACATCCCATCCAAGACCGACGATCCCGCCCTCATCGACGACGGGGAGATCTATCGGAACATCCATGAGGGGCGCCTGATCATCTCGACCGGTCCCTTCGCGGAGTTCACCATCAACGGGGCCGGCGTGGGCGACACCCTGTCCTCCCCCGCGGGTAAGACCATCGATGTGAAGATACGGATACAGACCACCTCGTGGTACGGGATCGACCACATCGAACTGCATCGGAACGGAATTCTTCAGCGGATCATTCGCCTGGATCCTGCCAAGGAAGCCATCGTCGATTTCAACGGAATCGTCAAGCTCAAGGTGCCTGCCGAGGACTCCTGGTACGTCCTGGTGGCGTATGGCCTGGACTCGGATTACGTCCTCTCGCCTATCTATAAGCGGGCGCCGTACGGCCACCTCCTTATTCCGACGATCATCGCCATGGGCGGGGAGTCAATCCTGCTGTCCTTCAAGGGCCTCGTCGACGAAGTCGGGCCGCTGCTGGACGGATTCGGCATGAGCATCGAAGGCCTCATCGCCGGCGCCCTTGGCGGCGCCGAGAACCCGGACGTGTTCCCCATGTTCCCGCTGGTGGTGACCAACCCGATCCGTATCGATCTCGACGGTGACGGCTTCGAGCCCGTGAACGCGGTCGACGCGGACGGTGACGGCGCCTGGGACCTGCCGCCCTTCTGCTCCGGCCCCTGCGTCGTGGCCCAGGAGCAGGACGAGGATGGCAATCCCATATGGGGTCGCTCCGACTGCGGTGAGAACCAGCTCTGCGTCCCCGACTCCGAGGGCGCAGACCAGGGCACCTGCATCATCCCCATCCCCGACAACTGCGTCGGCGCTCAAGTCTAACCCCGAATAACCCACCAGAACCGATCCCAGCACCAGAACGCGGCCATGCATCCCATCGCGTAGACAGCGCCGCGGCGCAGGATCGGTGACGCGGGGAGAGGTGTGCGGCGAAGGGCCCAGCCGACGCCGAGCATAACAACGATGAACGCAACCTGGCCTATCTCCACGCCGACGTTGAAGAGAAGCAGAGCCATGGCGATCGCGTCCTCGGGGAAGCCGATGTCCGCCAGGGCTCCGGCGAAGCCGAAGCCGTGGAGCAGCCCGAAGAGGAACGCTACGGCCCAGGGGTAGCGGAGCGTCAGCGTCTTCCCCGCTGTGGGAGGCCCTTCAGGGCCGACTCTTACTGTGGGAGGGGCTTCAGGGCCGATGGCTTTCGGGGCTGAAGCCCCTCCCACAGCAGCACGGGAGAGTTCCACAGCGAGGAGCAGGATCGACAACGAGATCACCAACTCCACCGGCGGCCCTGGGAGGCTGACGTGACCCAGGACAGCGAGGCTCAAGGTGATGCTGTGAGCCAGGGTGAACGCGGTCACAGTGCCCAGGAGACGGCGGGTCGGGTAGCGGCCTCGGGAGCTCCTGCCCAGTCCGACGATCAGCAAGAGACCCAGCACGAAGAGGAGATGGTCTGGACCCAGGAGGATGTGCTCCACCCCTATGCCGAGATACTCACCGACCGGGACGCCGCCATCCTCCCCCGCTGCGGGCACCACCAACTCCGGCGCGTCACGGGATACCACCGCCGCATGGACCGGCCCCTCGAAGGGTCGCAGGTGCACCAGGACCTCGCGGCAGCCCGGTGGGAAGTCGGTGAAGGCGAGTATCCGCCCTTCGAGCCCCCCATCCCCGCATCCAACCTCAAGACGCATCACCGGCCCTGCGGCCTCCTGTCGCACCATGGGCGGCGTGAGGCTCTCGCAGCCCTCGGGCAGCACCGGAAGCGGGCCCGGCTCCCTGGGATCCGGAAGGCGCAGGGTCATCCGATAGCGTCCCGGCTGCCGCTCGGTTACGTCCAGGTACGCCGGGCGGACGGCGTGGGCGTGGGCCTCGGAGGTGATCAGGACGAGCAGGATTGTGAGGAGTGCTGCCCCTGAGGTCCTTCGACTCCGGCCGAGCGGCCTGCGCTCAGGATGACGGGTCGGGGAACCCACCTCAGTCGACCTCTCCGTCCGTCCGTACGATTGTGTAGTCGTCCCGGAGCGCGTCCAGCGCAGCGCGCATGGCAACTCCCTGGCGCCGGGCTGCGCAGTCCTTCTCCAGGCGGCGGCGGACCTCGTCCACGCTGGCGGCGCGTTCTGCCTGCCGCTCGCTGATGCGGACGAGATGCAGGCCGTGGACCGACTGCAACGGCCCGCTCCAGACCGCAACAGGGGCCTCCAGGATCGCTGCAGCGAACACGGGCCCGAAGACACGGGTCAGCGCGGTGCGGTCATGGTCGCGAAACCGACCCCCGCGGACGAAGGGATCCCCTCTGATCTCCTGCGGCGCGTCTCCCGCGCTGAGTCGCGCCAGGAATGCATCTGCATCCGCGTTCACCCGGACTCCACGCAATGCGGTACTCAGGAAGAGGTGTTCGAAGGTCAGCATCGCCGGACGTCGATACTGCTCCGGGGTCTCGGCGAGACAGGCAGCCAGGTCATCCGCGGTGGGCGGCCCCGGCGCCACGTCACCCTCGATGATGAGCCGCATCTGGTCCACGAGCCGCTTTCGGAGGACCGGGTCTGCGCGATCGAGTCCGAGCTCCAGGGCGCGGCGGTAGAGCACCTCGCGGTCGATCCAATCCTCTACGAGCTCGGCCTCCTCTTCGGGCCCCGGCGTACGCCCCATCTGGCGGCGCCATTCGTCCCGCAGCCCTCCGCGAACAGCGGGCCCGACCTCGATGGCGTCCTCTGCGCTCGCCGCAACCTCGGGTGCGGACAACCACTGGTCCAGTCCGAATGCGATGAGTCCCACCAGGATGAAGTGCAGCAGGGGCTCTTGCACCCAACGACGTAGCCTTTCCATGGCCTCCCTCCGGTCCGTGGAGACCAACAATAGCAGAGGAATACAACGGGTTCGATCCCTGTTTGAAGATCGGGTCGGCCCATGGTAAGGTCCGCCCCGGCGGGGCTTACGCCCTCATGACGTCGATATCTGAAGACCAGACGGAGCGGAACCGGACATGCTTCGCGAACACCTGACAGCACTCCTCGTGCTGTGTATCTTCCACCTCGTGCCGAGCCTCGCAAGAGCTCAGGAGGAGGTGGATTTCGAGACCTGCATGGCAGCCTGTGATCAGCACTTCCAGAAGGTGCAGGAAGCGGACGGCGACTGCGCCAAGGTCCTGGGGAATATCTGCAACGACCTGGGACTGGTCCGGGAGCAGCTCACCGACCCACGGCTCTGCACCGGGAAACACCGGCTCGCCTGCAAGGAGTGGGCTGGAGCCTCCATGGACGCGCTGGATAAAATCCGGGCGCTCCTGGCTGACGTAAAGGACTGTCGCGAGGCTGACATCAAGCAGCTCAAGGAACACCTCTGGACGCTCACACCCGCGAGGGCCTGCCGCGGGGACGGCGCGTACACGGATCTCCACGACTACATGAGCGGAAACGCCAAGATGGTCCAGGCTGTCTCCGGTTCCGGCGCTATCTATCCGTTCGAGATCGTGCCCATCCCGATGGGACACGACCTCTGGGGCCAGACCCCGTTTTGCGACCCGCCTCTCAAGGCGCACACCCGATACGTCAGTCCCCTGTTGGAGTTCTTCGTCACCCTCTCCTCATTGGAATCCTGGCAGGCCTGCACCATTCAGTGCAAGGAGCCCACCGCGGAGCAGCGGCGCCTCCTCAAAGCTCGGGATGCTCTGGACGCCGCAGAGCGCTCCTTCGAGGAGGTCCGCGCCGAACGGCTGAACCGGGGACTCGTTCGCGCCGAGGCCTTCGAGGCCCGGGGTATGCAGGCACACCCCTGCCGCGTCTATGCGAGCCTCGACCACCGTTGCTCGAAGCTCGAGAAGGACCTGGCGGAGGTCCAGGATACCATCGCAGGGCTCCTGCCCCAGGAGACCCCGGCCATGGAGGCGATCCTCAACTTGGAGCGGCGGGTCGAGGGCCTCGGCATCCAGATCTCCCGCTTGGACGTGGACGCGCTCGCGCAGGCCTGCGCGGAGGAGGATCAGTTGGCAGTCCAGCTCGAAGAGCGCCGCCGGGCCCTCATCGACAAGCTCCAGCGCACCGAGGACATCAGCCTCGAGGCCTGGGAGACCTTCGAACGGCTCGGCCACCCCGGCGACCCGTGCAAGTACACCCTCGACTGCAACCTGCCCATGCTCTGCCAGGAGGGCCAATGCTCGTCCAAGGTCTCCATGCAGGAGATCCTGAACATCATGGAGCGGTCCAAGCAGTTGGAGGCAGAGGCACTGTCGTACGAGATCTATGATGCCAGTGGTCTTCAAGAAACGGCAAACGCCACCCTCGACTCCCTCGAGGAGCGCCTCAAGGGGCTGCGCCGCCAACTCCTGGACCTGGGCTGGGAGGCTGAGTTGACCCTCTGGCGTAAAGCCTTCCGGGCCTCCGTGGACGACAAGGTCGACGCCCTGACCGAGGCCGCCAACGAGACCCTCTCCGCGCACGGCGACATCCCCCGTGACAAACTCCAGAACGCGCTGGCATGTCGCAGCAGCATCCGCGAGTTGGAGAGCCTGATCAGCGATCTGCAGGCCGCCCGGGAGGTCCTGGGCAACGAGGACCCCGTGACCAACCCGCGTTGGGTCTCTGTGCAGCTCTCCAAGGTCACCAAGTCTGCTAATGCGCTGGACGCGGCCCAGGCCGCGTGCGACGAGCACTGCCTCGAGGCCGAGCCCGAGACCGACTGGATGGTCTACGGCGGCGCGGCCGTCGGCGGGATCTTCCTCTTCTTGCTCCTCGGCTTCGTCATCTTCCGAAAGAGGCTGCTCACCGGTCGCTAGATTGGGCCCTTGGAACTCCCCGCAACGAACTGTGCCACTGCCGGATCCACCGATTGGAAGAACTCTTCACTGGTCCCCTGAAAATGGACCTTCCCGCCGAGGAGCATCACCACCCGGTCCGCCATGAGCTCGATGGAGCGGAGATCGTGGCTGATCACAATAAGCTCGCTGTCCTCTCTGAGGCTCGCAGTGACCAAGCCGTCCAGGCGGCGTGCCGCCTCCGGATCGAGGCCTGTCGTGGGCTCGTCGAGGATAAGGGTCTCAGGCTCCATGGCCATGGCGCGGGCGAGTTCGCCTTTGC
>CAZNWW010000148.1:0-2231 GCA_964576155.1 uncultured Myxococcales bacterium
CGGAGGAGTCCTCGGGCGGCGCGTGCTTCACCGCGAAGCCTGCGAAGGTGTCCACCAGATACTGGCGGCGCCCACCTTCGCCGACCTCCTGAGCGAAAACGCCGACCGTCGCACCATCGTGCTCCCGGGGCAGTTCCAGCGCGCCCTCTCGGCCTCCTCGGGCGTCTACATCGTGTTGGTGGCCATGGGGGAGGTCCACGAGAGCGCGGGGGACTGGGCCCTCGCAGAGAAGTACTACCGCGAGGCCATGGAGGTGGCGGGTCCGGTCGAGAGGATCCTCGAACGCCTCGGGGCCGCGCTCATGGAGCAGCGAGAGTGGGAAGAGGCCCGACGAGTACTCGAGGAGGCAGCGCGGCACGATCCCGGCCCCGCTGTCTACCACCAGCTCGCGCGGCTGGCGCGAACCTCCGGAGACATGGACAAGGAAGAGCAATACCTCCGGATCCTCCTGGTCCGTGCGCCCGACCCGGCGCCCTACGCAAGTCGCCTGGGGATCATCCTCCAGCAGACCGGACGGGCGCGCGCCGCAGAGCGACTCGCCGAGTGGCTCAGCGGTAACCGACAGGCTCCTCCTCCGATCCCCTGACCAGGCAATGCTCCGCGTTTCACGATGGAGCCGGGAACCTCCCCGGAGGGCTGGTGTCAGTGGGGCCGTTCGGGGGCAGTTCCGGGCGCTGCGAAAGGCTCCGGCTTTCCGCTTGACTCACCCCAGGGGTGCCCCATAGAATAGCTTGGTTTCGCACGCAGGGGTGGGTTCCCTCCCCTTGAGAAGGACAGGTGGCCTAATGAGGACTGGTCAATTTCTCACCATTCTCGGCGCGCTAGGACTCATCGCCGCGATCTTTGGTCTCCCCATCTATGAAATGCCCCAGCAGGACCCTGCGCTGGTCACGGAGTTGGGCTTCGGGATGATCATGGCGGGTGTAGCCGCAGCGATGGTCCTGGTGGTGCTCATCGGGTTCGCCATCAACAAGGCGAAGAAGGCTGCCGGCCTCAACGTCATCCTCGCTTCGCTGCTTCTCTCGATGGTGTTCTACATCGGGCTCTCCGCGCCGCACCTGTGGGCGGAGGCACGTGGCGTCATCGATCCGACCGCCGCGGGTTCATGGTTTGACGACGAGGGCAAGTTCCTCGGATACATGAGCGCCGGCGCCGGCTTCTACGTGCTCTGGCTCGGTGCGCTCCTGGCCCTGGCCGGCGTGTTGGCCGTGGTCTCCGCGCAGCCCCGTTATACCACCGGAACCCGGTTCCTTCGGGTGGCCCTCCTCTGGAAGGGCACCATCATCCGGGAGGAGGTCCTCTCCGAGGGCAAGACCCTCACCGTTGGCGAGGATCTGAAGAACTACTTCCCGCTGGAGACGGACTTCCGCAGCCTGCCCATGTTCAAGTACAAGAGCGGCCGGAAGAACCACATCTACGAGTTGACGCTCCTCAAGAACATGGACGGCAAGCTCCGCCTCGGCGGCGCGGACATGGACGTCGCGCAGGCCATCCGGACCAAGACCTCCAACACCGCCGATGCCAACTCCGTCGAGATCAAGGACGGCGACTGGGGCGTCTTCAAGTTCGGCGAAGTGCAGCTGTTCTTCCAGTTCACCCAGCCGGCCGCGGCCAAGACCAAGAAATCGATCTTCGACTTCGATCACAGCTTCGTAGCCTCGGTGCTCCTCTCCTGCGCGGTGCAGATCGCCTTCCTCCTGACGATCATCGTGACCCCGGCCGACATGAACTATCAGGCCCGGGCCAAGGAGGCCTTCGCCAAGATGATCCGCATCGAGACGCGGAAGACCGACAGGGAGGAGGAGAAAAAGAAGAGGGAACTCGAGGAGAAGAAGAAGGAAGAGAAGAAGGAAGAGAAGAAGGAAGAGGAGAAGGTCCCCGAGGAAGTCCCCGAGGAACAGCCCCCGATGCCCGACAAGCCCATCGAGAAGGCGGGCGATCCCCTCAAGAAGGACATCGACCTCAAGAACTTGAAGAAGAACCAGCTCAAACCCATCAAGGACGACAAACGCGGCCTCGACGCCAAGCGGGACAAGCTCGCCAAGGACAAGAAGCAGGGCATGGTCGCCATCCTGAAGAACAAGAGCCGCAAGAAGTCCGCGCTCTCGTCCATCCTCGGAAAGCAGAAGAACCTCGTCGCCAAGAACGCTGTCTGGGGTGAAGACGGCGACTACCTCCTCGAGAACGAGGGTCAATCTGATCTTGCGTATGATGGCGCCTCGCTCACCACC
>CAZNWW010000148.1:2241-8125 GCA_964576155.1 uncultured Myxococcales bacterium
GGCGGTGGCCTCGGCGGCGCCGGAGGCTTCGGCGACGGCGGCGGCGGCGGCGGCTTTGGCGCGGGCGGCGCCTTCGGCATGGGCGGCATGGGCGGGATCGGCGGCGGCCTCGGCGGCGTCGGCGGCAGCCGCGCGGACCGCGCTGGCCGATCGGCCATGGCAGGCCTCAAGGACCGGACCCGGCGTCGGGCGTCCCGGATGTCCCTCGGCTCCGGCGGTGTCTCCGGCTTCTGCAAGAAGCAGGACGTCATGGGCACCGTGCGCCGACGTGCGGCTGCGATCCGCTCCTGCTACGAGGTGGCTCTACAGCTCCAGCCCGACCTCAAGGGAAAGCTCACGGTCAAGTGGACCATCAACCTCACCGGAAAGGTGCAGGGCGTTCAGATCGTGGGTAACACCATGAAGAACAAGAAGGTCGAGACCTGTGTGAAGAAGGTGGTCGGCCGCATGCGCTTCAAGAAACCGAAGGGCGGTATCTGCATCATCAAGTGGCCCTTCGTCTTCTCCTCCGCCAGCGATTAGCACCCCAACCTAATCCCCTGCCTCCACGACGTCCGACTCCTCACCGCAATCGAAGGTGAGCACGATGGTGCCCCCCGCCTCGTTGTTGGTACACGTCACCGTCTCCTCGAAAACCCACTCCTCGGAGCGACCGTGGACCTCGACCTCATCGTGGAGGCCCAGGGCCACGCAAAGGTGAGCAGCGCTCCCCGGCTCGAGGCTGACGTCCTGTACACATTGTCCGACCGCCACCTCCAACGGCCCCGTGCGTCCAACGCAGGACTCCGACAGAACCACCCTGAGACCGCAGTGGGTCATGGGGCATTCGCCGCCTGCGCAGGTGTCACAATCCTGCACGCAGGACGGGCCAGAGTCCGACTCTCCACAGGAGAGGAGGAGGGCCGCCAGGGCGATGGTGAGGACGATGGCGGGACAACGGCACATGGAACGCTCCGGGGAGAGGGCCGCGAAAGGCGGACGATTCGAGAAGATCGTACACAGGGTTCGTCGGCTTGCCAAGATCCGCCGCGGAGACTACAATGGCCCCGACCAAATGGCCCTGAGAGGCTGGTACCATGACGACGCAAGGCCTGATGCTCATTCCCCTCCCCCTTGGCGTGTTCGGGTTGGGGTCGACGGAGCTCATCATCATCCTGGTGGCGATCCTGATCATCTTCGGACCATCGAACCTGCCGAAGCTTGCTGACGCGATGGGGAAGGCCATCCGGAACTTCAAGAAGTCCGCGTCCGGTGATGATGTTGATGAAACCGAAGTCGAAGTGAGGTACGTCGAGAGGCCCGCCGAGAAGCCCGCCGAGAAGCCCGCCGAGAAGCCTGTGGAATAAGGCCTAGCGGGCCAACCTTGCGAAGACCGCTGTGACGATCTCCCGGGTCTGCTCATGCACCGGCGGGAGGCCTTTCGTCCAGGTTTCGTCGAACTCCCATTCCACATTCTTGTTGATGCGCTCGACAGCCTCGTCGAGAGGAACGTTCAGGTTGAAGAGCAGGTGAGCGCGCTCCTTCACCTCGGCCACGAACGCCTCGTCGAAGCGCCCTGCGGTGCCCTCGTTGAAACGCTGGGAGAGGTTGGACTGCAGGTAGTCGAAGGGCATGGGTTCCTCCTATCGGATCAATAAAATATCAGGAACAGGATGTAGATCAAAGCAGCGACGTTCACGAGAGCGGCCAAGATCAAGAAGATCGCCGGGAGCATGAGTCCCTTGCGTCCCAGCCCCTCCTCGCCGAGGTCATCGCCCATCTCGTCCAGGAAGTCCGGGTCCATCCGGACCAGGTCCAGGGATCGCCGCTGCCTAAAGACCATGGCCGCCGCCCAGAGGAGGAGAGAGAGTCCCACCCCCCCGATGAGGGTCAGGATCACGAGCCGTACCCTGTGGCCCTCGGCCTCCAAGGCCTCCTGATCCGCTTCGAGGGTGCTCAAGAGGCGGCGATCGTATGGGAGTTCGGTCCGCTCGGTCCGATCAAGCAGGTAACCCAGGGCCATTTCGAGCTGGTCGGGGGTGAGTTCAGCGGACGGCGGCCATGACTGGAAGAAGCGCTCCTCCTGGAGCACGGCCCGGTACCGATCCAGGTAGTCCGACGGCGTCGCAGCGGCGAGGAAGAAGCTGTCGCCCCACCACTCTGAATGAGGGCGATCCGTGCAGGTGACCCGGTAGAGACCGTCTCCCGGAACTGAGAGCTCGTGTCTTGCGCGGCCGCCCTCCGTAGGTACGACGAAGAGCGAGGTGAGCGCGTCGCCCCGCCACAGACCGCAGCGGAGACGCTCGGTGACGGTCTCGCTCTCGATGGCCAGGACCACCCGGTCTGTCGCCGAGTCTCGAATCACCGGAGGCTGCGGGAGGATCCGAATCAGGCCCACGGGAACCACATTCTCTGTAAGGGTCCCTTCGGTCCCACTCACCGCGGCGACCACCTGCAAATTGTGGTTGGGCTTCGTGAGGTGGACCGTCGCCTTGCCGAGCCCCAGGAGTCCGAGCTGCATCTCCGCAACCCGGACGCCGTCCAGGAGTATCTCAGTGTGAGCGTCCAGGGCTCGATCCTCACCATCAGAGACTCGGATCCAGAACGGGTTGTTTCGCTCCCCGAGGATCACGTCGCCCATGGGCAGCGTCTCGATACGCGCGAAGTCCTCGTGGGGCACCTGTGGCTCCATGGATCGAACCGTCGGGGGAGGGTCCGAGGGAGGCACGACCACCAATGGGACCTCGATGGTCCGGGGTGTACCCTCCCAGGGGACGACGGTGAGTTCGAGGGTCGCAGGACCCACCGGGAGATCCAGGGCGTCGAACTGCACCGCTGCGTCGACCACCGGCGTGCGAGTGACGGGGCGGCCCGAGAAGGTCTGGTCTCCGGAGCGGATGAGGGCGGCCTCGACGAGCACCGGAGCCAGCTCCATGTGCGCGGCGTCGTACTGGGTCACGAGGAAGGCCGCCGGCGTCCCCTGGGGCAACTCACGGACCCCCATGACCTGGTAGAAGCTCGAAACGGCCTTGCGGTGCTGCTCAAGGTAGATCACGCCCAGACCGAACAGGGTGGCGACCGCAGTGATGATGACGATCTTCGAGGAGATGGGGATGCCGCGTGCGAGGGCCCCGACGTGGTGCTCGGCCGAGGGGGACATCAGGCTTGGCTGTCCTCCACGCCGATGACGTCGAGGGTCTTCAACTCGTCCATGAACTTACGTACGATCTCGCTGAAGATGTCACTGTACGCGTCGGGCACAGGGTCGCCGCCCGGGAAGTTCTCGGTCATGTGGTTGAGGTACTTGCGTCCCTTGCGCAGGGAGAACTTCAGGCCCCGCTTCGCGGCTCTCTTCGAGAGCTGCCCGACGACGCTCTTCTGGTAGACCTGCGCGCCCTTCTCCACGCCCGGGCTGAGCTTCGCCAGGTTCGTGTACCTCGATGTGTAGCCACCTGCGTGCTGGACCTCGACGACCCAGCCCTCCTTCTTGACCTCACCGGCGAAGGTGACGGTCCCGGAGGCCACGGACCATACCCGAGCCCTGGCAGGCGCGGGGTACTCGACGACGCGTTTGCGGTTCTTCACCACGGCCCGCGGCTCATACTTGGCCGCCAACTTCTCCCCCGGAGGCAGTGCGTAGTCCAGCGGGATCTTGAGGAACTCCTTGCGCACCGCGGTGCCGTCCGCTGTGTAGTAGCCGTCGATGCCGTCAGGGTCCTTGAAGTAGAAGACCGCATGCTCACCGATGGAGCCGCCCTTGTACTCTGCAGCCAGGATCCGGCCGTAGTCCAGGAAGCGGCCGTCGACATAGATCTTTTCCACCAGGAGCTTGAAGGTGTCGCCCCTGCGCGCCTGCTGGAAGAAGTTGAAGTCCCAGACGAAGAGATCCATGAAGAGGTGGGCCAGCTTGGTGTCGCCGCCGCAGCGCTTGAAGCTCCGGTAGAGGGAGCCGTGGACCACACAGCCCATGGACACGATCTTGATGTCCGTGGGGACGTTCTTCTTGAGCGCAGCCAGCTTGCCGTGCTCCCGCTTCACTACATACACGTCCGTGGGGGACGTCGTGAACTCGAACTCCACCACCTTGCCGAGGCGATCGAGCTGGATCCGGAAGCGATCCCCGGCCTGCGCGGAGCGGAAGTCGAACACATCCTCCATGGCCTGGATCGCGGGGATGGCCTCGCTGGGCTCCACGCCGAGATTCTTCATCGCCTGGAGCACGCTCTCGCCGCTGCGCAGCTCACCTGCGACGGTGGTAGCGGGCTCCTCGTTGGGGAGCTCCACGGGGACATCGGGCTCGACGGCCTGCCGACGGGCAGGCTCCTCGACCCGCGGCAACTCTCGGAGCTCCTTCTCCGGAACCCCGGACTGGAGCTGGAGGCTGTCTTGCAGGAAGACCATGTAATTGAGCACGATGATCCCGGCGATGAACACGCCGGCCAGGATACGACCGTAACGGGTCTTTCGGCGATGTCGGACATCCCGGATATAGATGGTGCGGTCCCTGCTTTGGCGCATGAAAAAACCTCCCTCGCGGGCGCGTGGACACCCGTTCGCGGCAACGGTATGGCTAGCCCCCTGGAAAGTCAACTACTTCCTAATGTTAGGTGAATTCTTGACAGGGGCGCTCAGGGCTGGTCCGCGGCCGGGAGGATAAGGAGATAGCTACCGGAGTCGTCGGTGAAGCTCTCGGCCACCGGTGGGAGGGCCTCATCGGGATCCGCATCCGGGTCGTGGAGATAAATCTCCACCTTCACATCCGGCGCGGGGAGCGGCGTCGAGGGTGTGATCACCGGTGGGGTATCCGAGGCCCCCTCCGAGAAAGGTATGACCTCCGGCTCCACATGCCCCTGCTCGTCGATGGGCGGGTAGGCCTCCACGGTACCGGAGACCACCACGGGCATGTCCAGCCAGATCGTCCGCTGCTCCGAGGATGTCACGAAGATATAATGTTCGATCCGCCGCGGCAGACCCAGAACCACCGGGGGGTCCGCAATGATCCGGTACTGCCCCGGATCGAGACGCAGGAGGTAGACACCCTCATCGTCCGTGGTGGTGATGAACCTCCGCTCGGGCAGGGGACTCGTCGTGGGATACGCGCCCTTGCCGGTGAAGATCGCAGTCACCTCAGCGCCCGGGACGGGGCTGCCGTCCGGACCGAGGACCCACCCCGAAAGCTCCGGCCGGTGGTCCAGGCGCAATGCGCCGGTCACCTCGGGTCGGTCTGGAGTCACGGAGAGGGGCTGCTGCAGCAGCGCCAGGTCACCATCCGCCGGGGGCATGGCGGACACGATGTACTCACCTGAGGGGAGATCAAAGTGTACGACCCCGGTCTCGTCAACGACGTCCTCGACGATCAGGGTCCCCTTGCCGATCTCGCCGCTGACCCGGACCACCGTGTCCCCGAGACGGTCGGCGAGGAACAGGCCGCTCGGATCCTGGACAGAGAGGGTCACCGCCAAAGCGGGCCCCATGTAACCGACCTCGAGGAGCCCGAGGTCCTGGTCCTCGGCAAAGATCATCTCCTCCGCTGCCACCACCTGGGGCACCACCGGGTTGGCGTCGGACGAGCGGACGTGCACCTCGTACAGGGGCGCCTTGAGGAGCCCCATGTCGTCCGCCTCGGGGGGTTGGACCAGGATCTCGAACCAGCCGTCCACGTCCGTGTGCGCAGTGGTGCTCGTCTCTCCGGTGGCGGGCGCCCGGGCGAAGACCTTCGCATCGGCGATGGGCTCCGGCGAAGACCCGCTCTGCACCACCTGCCCCGAGATCCGCAGGTACTCCGACGGATCCGGGAGGCTGAGCTCCCACTTCGTGGTATAGGGGTGCTCAGGGTCCTCCCCCACGTTGAAGCTGCGCCGGATATGGTAGGGTGGGAGGGTCTGTTGGTCACCCGAGGAAGAGT
>CAZNWW010000149.1:0-238 GCA_964576155.1 uncultured Myxococcales bacterium
CAACGGCTTCGTGGACGCCTCCTCCCTGGAGGTGTCGGGCCTCTTCACAGTCCTCACGGACAACGCCCTGATCAACATGGCCCAGGTGAGCGGCGACGCTGCGGTCGCCCTGGTAAAAGTCATGGGCCTCATGAACGATGGCGTCCTCGAGGACATCGCCGCCAAGCCCGGGACCGTCTGCGAGGTCGCAGATCCGGGCGTCGGTGTGAGCGCGGGCTGCGCGGTCACAGGGACGGGC
>CAZNWW010000149.1:248-8104 GCA_964576155.1 uncultured Myxococcales bacterium
TCATTGCTACCGCTGGCAGCTACGCGTCCGAGACGCCCCTGTGGGTCCTGGGCCCGGAGCTCCCGGGGCAGGTGACCCTGACGGACTCCAACTTGCGGTACATCCCCCACATCGACCGCCTCCAGGACGCCCAGATCCAGGTGGTGGCGACCTTCACGGACGGGGATCTCTTCGCTTTCGAACTCGACATCACCGACCACGCGAGCTTCATCAGTATGGCGCCCGTGTTTGCCCAGGTGAACGCCTCCGGTCTGGTCACCGGCGTGGGTGACGGCCCCGCCATGATCGTCGCGATCGGCGCGGCCGGGGACGAGCTTGGCAGCGCGAGCGTCCAGGTCGAGAACACCCAGACCGTGGACGCCACTTTCATCCTCGTGGTTGTTCCTGCCACGGTGCAGGTGACCGGCCTCGAGCCCATGTCGATCCCGGACGACCTCGGTGAGACCGCGACGACAGCCACGATCACGAACCTCTTCGACACTGACGGGCAGCAGGTCCAGGCCAGCGTCCTCCTGATCCTCTCCGACGACGAGGAGACCGGCGGCGGCAGCCGCATCGATATCACCGGCTGGAAGGACTCCGAGTCAGGCGGCGCGACGAGCTTCGGCGAGTCCGACGGAGCCGTGGTCTCGGTGGACGACGACGGCATGGTCACCGCAGTCGGCACCGGCCAGGCCTCGGTCCAGGTGAGCTTCGAGAACAGCTCGACCGGCTACACGGAGCAGGGCGGCGGCGTGGTCGAGGTGCAGCTCCCGCCCCCGCAGTCCGTGGACCTCACTGTGGCCGATCCGCGGCTGGCCCTGGATGAAGACGACTCCGCCCACACGATCCTGGGCCTGCCTGCTGAGCGCCAACTCGGCGTCCTGGTCCACTTCGTCAATGGCACTTCCAAAGACTTCACGACCCTGCCCCAGACCGTGTACATGGTCACCGGGAACCTGGTGTCCGTGACCAACTTCGCCGATTGCGTGGGTGTGCCGGGCTGCGTCCCGGGCACCGTAGCCTCTACGGGCCAGGGCATCGGCACCGCAACAGTCACCGTCTCCTTCCCGGGCACCTACCTCCAGGTGCTGACAGCGGACCTCGTCCTCGAGGTCGTCTCCCATGACGAGATCCTCCTGAAGAGCGTCGAGATCTACACACCGCAGGGCGAGGAGCCTGTCGTGGATCAGGTGCTCTCCTGGGTGGAATGCACCACCACCCACCAGCAGACCCGCCTCATCGTGGAGGAGGTCTTCTCCGACGGCTCCGTGGTGGACATCTCCGCGCATCCGGACACCACCTACGGGATGGATCCGGACGATACCGTGATCTCCGTGGATCCGGACACAGACCAGGTCACCGCGGTGGGCATGGGCATGGCGGATGTGCAAGCCATGAACGGGGAGCACAGCTCAGCTTTACTGTCGATCCAGGTGGACGACGCGCACCTCGATGTGTCGTCGCTCCTGATGACCTACGCGGGCGGCGCCACCTTCCATGGCGTCAAGGACACCGGCACGGGGCAGCTCGACGTGGTGGCGACCTTTGCGGACGGCACCCGTATGCTCCTCACCGGGCCGGACTTCATCACGGGCCTCCTGATCTTCGCTTCGGACTCACCTGGGACGGCCGTAGTGGACTCCATGGGCATCATGACAGCGAAGGGCAACGGCCTGGTGAACATGACCGTGGATCTCAACGACGGGGTGGACTGCGAGGGCGCCTACGATGTGGCCCCGGGTCTGGCCCTCAAGGTGAACCTCTTGCCCGCGGCCGGGGACGTGGACATGGGCCACGCGAACGGCCTGGCGTTCCCGGATCAGGCCGCTGACGCGATCTTCGAGATCCCCGTCCGGGTCAACACCGGCGGCAAGAACCTCGGCGGCGTGGACCTCGAGATCAACTTCGATCCCGCGGTAATCATCCCGATGGACGCGGAGGTGGGCGCTGCCCTCACGGGCGCGATCTTCAACGCTAACCTGGCGACCCCGGGGGTGATCTACCTCAACGCTTCTCCGGCGTTGAACTCACCGGTCTCCGGCGGCGGCGTGGAGGTGGCGGTGATCACCTTCCAGGCCCTGAAGGCGGACGGCCCGCAGGTGACCTTCATCGGGGGCACCGTCGTGGGCGTCGTGGACACCGGCGGGTCGGTGATCGGCACGGACACCCCGAAGCCCATCGTTGCCGGCGCGGGTCAGTTCGATCCGCCCCCGGGCGGTATATGGGGAGACGCGAACGACGACGAGAAGTTCTCCATCGCGGACGTGCTCTTCGTGCAGCAGATCATCGTCGAGCCGCCCCTGGTGGTTCCCAACCCCACTCAGGTAGTTCAGTCCGACCTCTTCCCCGACGGGCTTGTCGCGTCCAACGACGCGTTCTACGCATCCCGGAACCTGGCCCGGCTGGTCTACTTTGTCGAGGTGTTGGTGACCGCCACCGGCTTCTCGGGTCAGAGCGAGATCGTGGTGACGGTCATAGATCGTGACCAGGAGCCTGTGGACGAGAACCTCACGGTGCGCGTCGAGCTGGAGACAGTCGCCAACCTCGACACCATCAAGTTCACCGGAGGCCACATAGAGACCGTGAGCGGCGCGGTCACCGTCCTCGAGGGCATCGGCAATGGGGAGTATCTCACTGTAGTCAGCGATCTCATGGAGGAGGAGCCCGACGGCGAGCCTATCGGCTTGGTCGTGATCCTGGATCTCCTGGGCCCCGACGGCGAGGTGCTGGAGACCACCGCGTTCATCCAGACCCCCTTTATTGACCCCGCGGCCGAGTTCATCCCCGTTGCGTACGTCGCTGAGATCTGCACGGCAGACTGCGAGGACATGGCCTGCGGCGACATCGACCAATGCGGAGTGCCCTGCATCGGCGAGTGCCCCTTCTCGAACCAGATCTGCATCAACGCGAATTGCGTCTGCGGCGGCATCAGCTGCGCGGGCAAGGCCTGCGGCGAGGACGACGGCTGCGGCAGCCCCTGCGATGTGCCCTGCCCCGACCCGGATGCAGCCTGCAATGAGACCGGCTGTGAGTGTGAGACCCCGCTCTGCGACGGCGACTGTTGCCCTCCGGAATGGAATTGTAAAGAGGTTCCGCCGGGCTCCGGTGACATGACCTGCACGGGCTGCACGCCGGACTGCGAGGGCAAGGCCTGCGGCGAGCCTGACGGCTGTTTGTGGTTCTGCGACGGGTCCTGTCCCGAGGTGAATCAGGTCTGCAACGACGAGTTCATCTGCGTCTGTGGCGGCGAGTTCTGCGTGGACCAGTGCTGCCCCACGGACAACGTCTGCTTGAACGACGAGTGCTGCGAGGTCCAGACCTGCCAGAGCGAGGGCTGGGATTGCGGCGCCCACTTCGTGGGTTGCTCCACCTTCGTGGACTGCGGCTCCTGCGGGCTGCACGGGATCTGCGACGCAGCCTGGCAATGTGATTGCGAGTTCACGAAATGCGGCGGCACCTGCTGTAACCCGGAGGAGATCTGCCAGGGCGATGGCCAGTGCGGCGTGATCCCGACCCCTGATTGCGAGGGGAAGCTCTGCGGTGATGACGACGAGGCCGGTGGCGTCTGTGAGGGGCCCTGCGCCCTGTCCAACCAGGCCTGTGCTGACGAAATGGGAGGTGTGTGGAGCTGCGGCTGCGTCTTCGAGGAATGCAACGGAGTCTGCTGCGACGCGGGGCTGGAATGCGACTGCATGACCGGTGCCTGCGCAGCCCCCTGTACACCTGACTGTGACGGCCAGAGCTGCGGCCAGCCAGACGGCTGCTGCGGAGCCTGCCCCGGCCCCTGCCCCCTGACTTTCCAGTACTGCGCCGACGGCGCGTGTCTCTGCGAGGGCAACGACGGCTTCACCTGCGACGGGATCTGCTGCAAGTGGGGCGAAGAGTGCAAAGCTGACATTTGCGACCCGATCTACACACAGGACTGTGTGGGCAAACCCTGCGGCGCGGACGACGGCTACGGCGGGATCTGCCTCACGGGTGCCTGCCCCGAGGCCCCCCAGACCTGCCAGGACGGCGTGTGTGTGTGCGAGGACGCTTTCTGTGGCGGGGTTTGCTGCGACGCGGGCGATGTCTGCGACGGTGATCTCTGCTGCGAGCCCCTGACCTGCGCGGGCTTCGGCGCGGACGAATGCGGCCAGGTCTACGACGGCTGCGGCACCACCATCACCTGCGGGGAATGCGGCACCCACGAGCAATGCAACGACGCCTACACCTGCGAGTGTCAGTTCCAGGACGAGCCCTGCGGCGACGTCTGCTGCGACGAGTACGAGTTCTGTGAGGACGACGAGTGCAAGGTTGTTTGTCCCAAGAACTGCGACGGCAAGGCCTGCGGCGCGGATGATGACTGCGGCGGGGAATGCGACGGGATCTGCGCGGGCTCAAACGAGCTCTGCGTCCTCATCGCCACAGACCCGTCGTCGGTCTGGCAATGCCAGTGCCAGGGCACGTCCTGTCTGGGCAAGGCCTGCGGCGATGACGACGGCTGCGGCGGGATCTGCGACGGTCCCTGCCCCGGCGACAAGGACAACGTGGTCTGCGCGGCGGGCGGTTGCGAGTGCGCGGGCAATGACGGCGCTACCTGCGGTCCCCTGGAGGAGTGCTGCGCAGAGGGCTGGATCTGCACCCCGGAGGGCGAGTGTAAGGTCGATTGCACTCCGGAATGCAACGGAGCGGAGTGCGGCGATGACGACGGCTGCGAGGGCAAGTGCGACGGCTCCTGCCCCGGCCTCAACGAGGTCTGCAGCGACAACTGGCTCTGCGAATGCGCCGGTGACTTCTGCGACGGGACCTGCTGCGAAGTGAACAACGTCTGCTACCTGGAGGCCTGCTGCGAGGTCGACACCTGCGAAGACCTGGGCTACAGCTGCGGCGCCCACTACATCGGCTGCGCCGTCTTTGAAGACTGCGGCGCCTGCGGTGACCACGCTATCTGCAGCACGGCCTTCCTGTGCGAATGCGAGAACGTGCAATGTGGCGACGAGTGCTGCCAGCCCGGAGATCTCTGCAAGGATGGCGCCTGCGAGCCGCCCTGTAATCCGGATTGCAGTGATGTTCTCTGCGGAGAGAAGAATTCTTGCGGCGAGGAGTGTACAGGCGCCTGCGGGCCGAACGAGCAGTGTAACCAGGTAGCGCCTGAAGACTACGAGTGCGGCTGCGCGCTCGTGGAATGCAACGGCGCCTGCTGCGGCCTTGGCGAGCTCTGCGTCGGCGGCGCGTGCATCCCCTGTGATCCGTTGGAGAACTGCGTCGGCGCGATGTGCGGTGACGACGACCTCTGCGACGGGATCTGCTACGGGAACTGCGCCGGCCTCAACGAGTACTGCGATGCCGGCACCGGCGACTGCCTCTGCGCGAACGGAGGGCTCCCCTGCGACGGCGTGTGTTGTCCCTGGCAGCACGAATGCAACCTGGACACGGGCATCTGCGAATGGATCGAGTGCGAGCCCAGCTGTGTCGGAGCCGGCTGCGGCGATTTTGACGGCTGCGGCTTCTTCTGCGACGGGACCTGCGCGGACAACAGGGTCTGCGTGAACAACATGAACTGCGTCTGCCCGGAGAAGACCTGCGGCACGGAATGCTGCGCCGCGGATCAGCTCTGCGACGACGGGGACTGCTGCGATCCGGTGACCTGCGCGGCCTACGGCGCGATCGAATGCGGCCTCGTGGACGACGGCTGCGGCAACCTCCTGGACTGCGGCGTCTGCGACGAAGGCATGGCCTGCAACGAACAGCTCGAATGCGAATGCGCGGACGTGATCTGCGGCGACGCTTGCTGCGACGAGGGCGATACCTGCCTCGGCGGCGCCTGCTGCGCCCCGGAATGCGACGGCAAGGCCTGCGGCGAGCCCGATCTCTGCGGCTTCCTCTGCGACGGTCCCTGCTCCGGTGAGGGTGAGGTCTGCTTCGACGGGGTATGCCTCTGCGGCGGCGCGAGCTGTGTGGACAAGGCCTGCGGCGACGATGACGGCTGCGGCGGAGTCTGCAACTCGGGTGCCTGCGACGGCGAGAACGAGACATGCTTCAATGGCACGTGCGCATGCGCCAACGAGGAGCCGGAATGCGACGGGCTCTGCTGCCCTGAGAGCTTCTTCTGCCTTGACGGGGAGTGCGTGGACTGCTCCCCGGACTGCGTGGGAAAGGCCTGTGGGGATTCCAATGGCTGCCCTGACGGCTATTGCATGGGTACCTGCGAGGGCGACGACATGGTCTGTACTGACCAGTACTTCTGCGACTGCGCGGGGGACTGGTGCGACGGCGCCTGCTGTCCCGCGCACAACATCTGCGTGGAAGGGGAATGCTGCCAGCTCGACTCCTGCGACACCGTGCCCCCCTTCGGCGCGGAATGCGGCACCCACGACCTGGGCTGCGACACCCTGACCTCTTGCGGCGACTGCACGGACGATGATGAATACATGTTCTGCGCCACCGACGACTGGACCTGCCAATGCGAGTTCGTCGAATGCGAGGGCGAATGCTGCGACCCGCAGGATATCTGCTGGGCGGGCCACGGCTGCGTACCCTGCATCCCGGATTGTGGCGGCGCGGAATGCGGCGCGGACGACCTCTGCGGCGGGATCTGCACAGAGGGCTACTGCGCGGATCCGCTGGCGGTCTGTGACGGCGGCGCCTGCGAATGCCCCGACAACGTATGCAACACGATCTGCTGCCCCGAGGGCTGGTCCTGCAAGGACGGCGAGTGCGAGGACATCTGCGTCCCCATCTGCGTCGGCAAGCTCTGCGGCGACGACGACGGCTGTGGCAGCGCGTGTCCCGGGGACTGCGAGGGCGTCAACGAGATCTGCGTGGGCGGCGCCTGCTTCTGCCAGTTCGCCGAATGCGCTGGCGACACCTGCTGCCCGCAAGGCGAGATCTGCGTCGGCGGGGACTGCACGGTGTGCATACCGCAAACCTGCGGCGAAGTCGGCGCGTCCTGCGGTTTCGTGGACGACGAATGCGGCGTCCCGTTGTTCTGTGGCGCATGCGCAGCCAACGAGGTCTGCGCCGACGGGGTCTGCCTCTGCGAGAACGAAATGTGCCTCGGCTTCTGCTGCGCGTCGGACAAGATCTGCAACGGGATCGAATGTGTCGACTGCGACACGGACTGCACCGACAAGGACTGCGGTGACGACGACAACTGCGGCGGGCTATGTGACGGCGACTGCGCGGGTGTCAACGAGTTCTGCGTGGCCGGTGAATGTACCTGTGAAAACATCGACTGCCAGGGCGCGTGCTGCGCGGCGGATGAGTGGTGTATCGGTGGTGATTGCGTGTACTGCGTCCCGAGCTGCGACGGAGTTTGCGGCCAACCAAACGGCTGCGGCGCCCTCTGCGACGGCGCTTGCCCCGACAGCAAGATCTGCATCGAAGGCGCCTGCGAGTGCAACTACGTCGACTGCGAGGGAATCTGCTGCGCGGCGGGTGAGCTCTGCGTCGACGGGGAGTGCTCCTGCGAGTTCGACATCTGCGGCGGGGTCTGCTGCGGGGACGGCGACATCTGCCTCGGCGGCGAATGCTGCACTCCCGACTGCGAGAACAAGCTCTGCGGCGCGTCCAACGGCTGCGCCGGCCCCTGCATCGGCCCCTGCTTCGGCGACAACCAGTCCTGTGATGAGGGGAACTGCGTCTGTGAGTTCGACATCTGCGGCGACACCTGCTGCGCGTCGGATGAGATCTGCGATCCGGGGACCTTGGAATGCATTGACTGCCCCAGGGACTGCGAAGGCAAGAACTGCGGCGAAAGCGACGGCTGTTTCGACAAGAAGGCGTGCTTCGGTCCCTGCCTGATAGAAAACCAGCAATGCGATACGCAGGTAGGCGTGTGCTACTGCGAGTTCGCGTCCTGCGGGTTGGCCTGTTGCGCGTCGAACGAGGCT
>CAZNWW010000150.1:0-8037 GCA_964576155.1 uncultured Myxococcales bacterium
GAGGTCAAGGAGGCCCTGAAGGCCGACGACACGGATCGGATCAAGGGCTCCCTGGAGGAGCTGACCAAGGCCTCCCACCGGATCGCCGAGTTGATGTATCAGCAGGCGGGTGCGGCCGGTCCCGAGGGCGCCGGTCCCACCCCGGATCCCGACGCTCCCCCCCAGGACGCGCCCCAGGACGACAGCGTCATCGATGCGGACTTCGAAGAAGTGAAGTAGATCAGATCTTGAACTGAAGAAACTCCGTCTGGTACAGGAGCACCATGAGATAGCGGATGAGTCGAAGGGTCTCCGGCTCCTTGTCCTCGAGCTGAACAGTGGCCACCCGCGGGTGCTTCTGCAGCTTCGCGAGGATGCGGCTCTCCCGCGTGTTCAACGGAAGGTCCTCCACCCGGAGGTATCGGTTCGGCACCATGTGCACCACCGCTTCCTTGAAGGGCGAAAGGAACTCGACGAGTTCCCCTTCCACGACGTGTCTTCGGAAGCCGTCTATCAGGAAGTGGTATACAGTCGCATCCGCGGGAGACATCTCCACCGGTGAGGGGATCCCCTCGAAGAACTCGTAGCCGCCGCTCTCCCACTCGAAGAGCTGGAGGAACTTCTCCCGGTATTGGAGGTCCAGGAGTTCGAAGAGCTGATAGGGGCTCAGGATGCTGAGGGAGACAAGGGTGTCGCCGATGCGTCCGCCGAATTCCCCGGCGCGCTCTATGGCCTGGCGCATCTGCTCCTGGGTCACGGCGCCCCTGCGCAGGAGGAACGAGCCGACGATCTCGTGTTTGAGGCTGGAGGCGATGTGCACTACCTTGCCCTTGCGGAAGAAGAACTCTTTCTGGGAGGTGCCCCGGTGGAACCGGAGCTTTCCGCAGAGACGACGGCTGGTGACCTGGTGGAAGATCTTCGGAATGATCAGCCGGGACAGAGACCCGGAGTAGATCGGCCGGATGCCCTTGGAGCGGAGGGATTCGGCGGGAGAGATCCGGCGGACCGAGGTGATGTCCCGGACCTTCTTCCAGTCGCCCCCGTCTATGGAGACCTCCTCCTGCTCGGAGACGGCCCCGGTCTGCACCATGTTGATCATGTTCTCGTAGTCCACGGGCTCGAAGACGTATCCTGCGGTGTTCCGGAACCGGAACGCGTGGCCCATGAGCTGTTGGTAGTCCGTCAACTCCCTGCCTACGACGGGCGATGAGGACTCGTCCTCGAAGTCATCGCCCGTAGATGGCGGCGGCGGGGTCGGCTCTACCGCAGTGGGTGGCGGCTCAGCCGTCACTGACGGTGTGGCGGGATCCTCCTCGAGCACTGCGGGGGTTGTAGGGTCCCCGAGGGCATCGTCGATATAGTCGTCATCATCAAGCGCGCCGGGCTTCGCCCCGAAGGTCTTGACACCCTGGTGGGTAGGAGAGCCGAAAGAGGATGGTCCCTCGCCCGAACTCACGCTGTCGGCTGCGGTCGCAGCGACCGGGGATTCTCCTTCGTCCTCTTCGGACCGCGTGTAGAGGTCATCGCCGAAGAGATCCACCAGGAACCCATCGAGATCCTGGTTCTTGATCCGGTACCCGGTCTTGTACAGGAAGTCGTCGATTGCCTCTTGGAACTCCTCCGCGCAGGAGTATCTCTCGTCGAGATCCTTGGCCAGGGCCTTCCTAAGGATGTTGGCGAGGCCCTCGGGGATGAAGTTGTACCGGGCCAGCTTCTTCTCTATGTCAGCGTCCCGGATGTTGATCAGGGTCTCGAGGTCCGTCCGTCCGAGGAAGAGGCGCTTGAGCGTGAGGGATTCGGAGAGCACCACCCCCAAGGAGAAGATATCCGAGCGATGGTCGATCTCCTCAGCTCGAACCTGCTCCGGGGACATGTAGCCCAGCTTGCCGCGAAGGACATGACGTGAGCCGCTGCCTTCCTGGGTCTTGGCCTTGGCCACGCCGAAGTCCATGATCTTCACGTGCCCGCCGCGGCCCAGGATGATGTTGGACGGGGACACGTCACGGTGAATTATGTTCAGCGGCTTGTCATTGATATCTGTCGCGTTGTGGGCTGCTTGAAGCCCCTTGCAGATCTCGGAGACGATGTGGCAGACGATCTCCACCGGCGGGCGTTGCTTCTTCTCCGCGCTCTTGGCCAGGATCTTCAGGAGATCCTTTCCCTCCACGAACTCCATGGCCATGTAGAAGACATTGTCTTGGCTGCCCAGCTCGAAGATCTGGACGATGTTGGGGTGCTGGAGGACCGAGGTCAGCTTCGCTTCGTCCACGAGCATCCGGATGAAGGACATGTTGCGCGCGTAGCCAGGCAGGATCTTCTTGACCACGCACTCCTTCTGGAAGCCCTCGATACCCTTCATCCGGGCGCGATAGACTTCGGCCATACCGCCGGCGCCGATTTTATCGAGCAACTCGTACTTGCCTAAAGTCTGGATGACCTTCATTGACCCCCGCCTCCACGCTCCGCCTGGTAGAGGAAGAGCGCTCGCTTGCACTGGAGGTCTCCGAGACGTGTCCGCTCGTCCGTGGCGGCTCGCTGTGCCTGGCAGAGTGCGTCGTCGTCTCCGCGGGAACCACAGAGCTCGTCGGCGAGGCGCTCGCAGGGGGACGTCGAGCAGCCGGCCAGGGTGGCGCTGAAGGCTGCGATGATCAGGAGGACGCGCTTCACTCCTCCAACCTCCCCAGCAGGACGGTGATGTTGTCGCGTCCCCCCGCATCCAAGGCTGCCTGGACCAGGCGCTCGATGGTCTCGTCCGGGTCGTCGCCGTTTATGATCTCGCTGATCTCGTCTTCAGGGACGAGGTCAGAGAGTCCGTCGGAACACAGCAAGTAGGTGTCCCCGGGGGCGACGTCGATCTCGAAGGTGTCCACCTCCACCCACTCCGCAAGGCCCAGGGCCCTGACGATGATGTTCTTCATCGGGAAGGCCTTGGCCTGGTCTTCAGTCAGGAGGTTGAGCTTCAGATATTCGTTGATGAGGCTGTGGTCCTCGGTGATCTGGCCCAGTTCGCCGTCTCGGAATCGGTAGAGCCGACTGTCTCCGACGTTGGCGACCCAGGCGCTGCCGTTGAAGAGGTAGAAGGCCACGATAGTCGTGCCCATGGAGCGTAGCGCCTCGTCCTCTCTCGCCTGCTCGTAGATCGCCAGGTTGGCCTTCTCGATCGCTGTGCGCAGGAGATATCGTTCCAGGGCCTCATCCTTGCCCAGGCGGTCCTGGTCCTTGGAGGCCTGGAAGGTCTCTTCGATGCGGTCACGCTCTTCGTCGATGGTGAACGCGTCCTTGAGGGTTTGGACAGCCAGGGCGGACGCTATCTCGCCGTGGGCGTGTCCACCCATTCCATCGGCAACCGCAAGGAGCCCCAGCTGGTCCAGCACCAGATGGGAATCCTCGTTTTCTTTTCGGACAAGCCCTGTATGGGTCATGGCGCGCACGTCGAGTTTCATGCGGAAGATGATAGCAGGAACCGCAGAGTCGGTAAACCATTTTACCAAAGGCCGACAGGCCGTTGCGGACGGAATCCCGGTAGGAGTATAACCGATCAGGATCGTGCTCGAAACGAGGGGAGGTTGTCCGTGGAACGATGCTGTACATTGAGCCGGCTGGCGGCGCTTTTGGCAGGGCTCATGGCGGTCACCGGGTGCTCACCTCCGGAGATCTCCCAGCGGGGTCCGCTCCTCCCGGTGCCGGTGCGCCGCCCCGAGATCGAAGTGAACGCAGGTCGGGCTCCAGAGGTCATGGATGACGAGCACAGCGTGCTCCGGTTCAGGGGCCGCCTCGCAGATCGGATCGATCCCGGGCGTCTGAAGCGGTCAGGGGGACGCTTCGCACGGGTGGTGCTGGTCTTCGAACTCGAGCCGGACCTCGTTGCAGCGACGCTCCAGCTCTCAGCACCATACAGAAACCTGCCAATATTGCGAATCGGGGAGACCTATAATGTGCGATGGAAGGTAGCCACAGGCGATCCCATGAGCCTGCCCGATCTCACCGTGGAGATCCGCGACGACGAAGGGCGGCTCCTGTATCTCATCGCCTCCGGTGCAACCCTCCCGACTACGCCCCTCCTGGAGGGGTTGGAGTTGAAGAGCGCGCGCAAGCCGGCGTTCAATACGGACTTCGAAGCCGGAGCGGGCTGCCGGGTACGTCGGCGTCACTACGCCACCCGCGTGAAGTTCCCGACCCTGGAGGCCGGGGACGCCTGGCTCATGCCAACCGACGTCCTTGATCTGCTCACGGAGACCGGTCGCTGGCGCCTCACCGTCCTGGACAACTCCATCGCACTCAAGGGCGGCTGCGACAAGCTCGTCGCCCAGGAACTCGCGCACCGAACGGTTGTCCTCCAGCTCGTCGAGTGATTTCGATGAGCTGTGGGAGGGCCTTCCGGAACTCGCATCACACTCGTGTACTCGAGGCAGGTGGAAGGCACCGACACGCTGCGAGATCCTGGATCAGGTGGCGGGACTTACCCTGTGGCGCTGTCCTCCCACACCGGACGAGGGGACTGGTTCGGGGTAGTCGAGCACCCGGCCGTCCGAGGCACGGAGCCGGGTGATTCCGGCTTCGGTGGAGAGGACGGAGCCGCGGTCCAGGATGACCTTTGACGGCGCGTCCGGGTGATCCACGGACAGGGCCGGCACGGCCAGCCCGGAGACCCGCGTTCGCAACGCGTCCATCAGGTCGAGGGCCTTCGCCGTGGTAACCCGGAGGTGGTCCGTGCCCGCGACAGGATCCCCCTGGAAGAGGTGGTAGGGTCGCACACGGGCCTCCACCAGCCCGGTGAAGAGGGCCTCCAGAACGCCGACGTCGTCATTGATTCCTCGCAGGAGCACGGTCTGGTTGAGCACCGGCAGACCGGCGTCCACCAGCAGCGTCAGCGCGGCCACCGATTCCGGGGTCAGCTCCTTCGGGTGGTTGATGTGGGTCGCTACGTGGAGAGGCGCATGCCCGCGGAGCATCGCCACGAGTCCAGGGGTGATCCGAGTTGGCTCGACCACGGGCATCCTGGTCGCCAGACGCAGCCAGCGGACGGACGGGACACCCCGGAGCCGGCCCAGGAGGTGATCCAGGGCAGCGTCGGTCAGGAGCAGAGGTTCTCCGCCGGACACCAGGATCTCACGGACCTCCGGCTGCCTCGTGAGCCAGGCTATTATCCCCTCGAGGGAGGCGTCGGACAGGGGCCCGCCGCCGTGACGATGCCGCCGGAAGCAATGACGGCAGTGTACCGGGCAGTCACCGTGGGCCAGGACTAGGGCGCGATCCGGGAAGCGACGGATCAGGCCCGGTACAGGCCCATGGAGGGCCTCTGCCAATGGATCGACCTCAAGATGTGGGCAGGGGATCTCCTCCCTGGGATCCGGGAGGATCTGCCTGGCGATGGGATCGTCGGGGTCGTTCGGGTCCATGAGGGAGGCGTAATACCGGGTTGTCTTCAGAGGAAAAGACGTGGCCATCAGACGTTGCGGCCACCCTGCTTCGCTAAAGAGAGACCGCCCCGCTCGAGGAGGTCTTCCTTGGAGGTGGTGATAGCCGAGCGGGTGTATCCCGGCTTCGCGTGGGTGCCCGTGTCGAGGCGGATAGCGTCGCAGGGACAGGCCTCTTCGCAGTACCCGCAGAAGATACATAGCAGGAGGTCGATATCGAAAGACACGGGGTACTTCTCGACGCCCGGATCTTCAGACTCCCCGGCGACGATGGTGATGCAGTTCGACGGACAGTTGGTCGAACACATCATGCACGCGACGCAGCGGACGCTGTCGTCCTCTCGATGCATGAGCCGGTGAAGGCCGCGCCAGCGCTCGGGGTAGGCGCGCTTCTCGTCCGGGTACTCGAGGGTAGCGGTGTCCTTGTGCCGGATCCAGTTCCGGAAGAAGTGCCGGTTGGTGGCCGCCATGCCCTGGAGGAGGCCGCCGATATAGCCCTTCTCTGCGAGGGTGAGCTCGGGCCGCTCGAGGATCTTCACCTTTGTCGTCATCTCGAACCCCCTAGCTCAGGTCGATGGCCGCGATCACCAGGATCGTGGCAACCAGGTTCGCCGTGCCTACCGGGAGGAGCAGCTTCCAACCGAAGTTCATCACCTGGTCGTAGCGCATCCTGGGGACGGTCCACCGGATGAGCATCTGGATGTAGATGAGCAGCCCGGTCTTCGCAAGGAAGGCGCACACCTGGAGCGCAATGATCCACCAGGCGTCGCCCTGGAGTCCGGGGATCTGCCAGCCGCCCAGGAAGAGGACCGCGCCGAACGCACCCACCAGGACGATGCCCATGAACTCGGAGATGAAGAACATGCCGAACGCCAGCGCGGAGTACTCGGTGGAGTAGCCGGCGACGATCTCCGAGTCTGCCTCGGGCATGTCGAAGGGCGCGCGCTTGGTTTCCGCTATGGCAGCGGCCATGAAGAGCAGGAACGCCAGCGGCTGGGTCACGACGCCCCACTTGGGCAGCCAGCCCCAGAGGAGGTCCCCCTGCGCCATAATAAGCTCCTGGGGCTGGACGGTCCCGTAGACCATGAAGATGCCCAGGATGCTCAGGGTGAGGCCCATCTCGTAACCCAGCATCTGCCGCCGAGGAGGGACCATTTATTGTTGGAGGCCCAGGCGCCCAGGGTGTGTCCATAGACCGAAAGCGCGCCGACGGCCAGGATGAAGAGCAACCCCATGCTCATATCAGAGATCATGAGCCACTGGTCCCCGAGGATCGGCGGCCCGAAGGGGATCACCACGAAGCAGAGCAGGGGCGGCACGAAAGAGATGAGGGGTGCAAAGAAGAACAAGGGCTTGTTGGCCTGCGACGGGTAGAAGGGCTCCTTGAAGATCATCTTGATGCCGTCAGCGGCCAGGTGCATGAGGCCGAAGAGTTTGAAGCCGAGCACCGACGCACGGTTGGGCCCGATCCGATCCTGGATGGCGGCGGACATCTTCCGCTCGACCCAGGTCAGGACGCCGCCCAGGGCGACAGCGAAGAAGAGAAAGACCACCACGATCTTGATCAAGGGGATCAGCACGGCCATCATGCCTCACCTCCGTCGGTGTCGTTGTCATCCCCGGCGGCGTCCGCAGCGGGCGTCGCCGCGGCCAGCGCACGCTGCACGTCAGCCAGGGTTTTGAAGGGCAGCGCCAGGTCCATGTGTCGAGCGAGGTGTACGAGCCACAGCCAGTCGGGGATCGCATCCCCGGGCGGATCCACCACCGGCCGGCAGGTCTGGATCTGTCCCGCGCCGTTCACCCAGGTGCCACCCCGTTCGAAGGAAGAGGCAGTCGGGAACGCAGCCGACGCCGTCGCTGCGGCGGCGGTGAAGGGCGTGAACACGACGACGGGGCCGCTGCGGTCGTCACGGACCGGCGCAGGGGCGTCGGGGCCCACCGCAAGGGTCGCCGAAGCTCCTGGCGCTGGTGTACCTGTTACGTTCAGACCGAGGCCCTTCAGGACCGCGCTGACGCCGGCTCGGTTGGGGTTCTTGTCTGCGACGCGCAGGAGATCGTCCGCCGCGCCGTCGGAGCGTCCAGCCACGGTCACCGTGTCGGTCTTCAGGATCTCCTTAGCCACGTGCCCCGCGACGAACGCGTCCTCGTTCGAGGCCCAGGGGGAAAGGACCAGGGTCCCGGCGCCGGAGGCGAGGGCCGACTTGAGGAGATCCGCTACCTTCGCTACCGCGTCGTCGTTCGGGGACTCACCGAGGCCCTCTGGGGACGGGTGCTCCAGCCGATCCTGCTCCCAGCGGTGGCAGGCGAGGCGGCCTTCGTCGCAGGCCCACCACTTGTTGACGTCCATGTTCATACGGGGGCGCAGCCGGTGGACGATGCCCCGGGAGTGGTCCGCGTAGATGTTGCAGCCCCGGGCGCATTCTCCGCAGACCGTGTCCACGCTCTTGAGCCACCAGACACGCTCCTTGAATCTGAAATCACGGCTCGTGAGCGCGCCGACCGGGCAGAGATCCACGACACAGAGGGAGTAGGGATCGGTCAGCTGCTGTCCGGGGAAGGGGCTGATCTCGGTGTGATCGCCGCGCTCGATCTGGGTGAGCTGGTTCGAGCCGGTGATCTCGCTCAGGAACCGGACACAGGA
>CAZNWW010000151.1:0-6151 GCA_964576155.1 uncultured Myxococcales bacterium
ACCTAAATAAAAGGTGGGGTTTCGATGGCGTTCCAGATGACGGCCTTCGCGGGGCCCCTCAAGTCGCCATCGTTCGCCGTGGCTCCGCGGCCTCGAACACCGTTAGCTTCGTTCCTCCTTCTTGACGTAGCTCTGCTACGCCGGCGTCGTCGCGCCTTGCTCTCGGCGCCCGATTCTCGCTGAGGCCCCTGGCGCCCGATGGCGACTTGAGGGGCCTTCGGCCCGGGGAGGGGGGCTATTTTTTTATGGGTTTGAATTCTTCCCAGCCGTGGCGATCGATGTAGTTTCGCCAGACTCCGTCGCAGACGCGAGAGTAGGTGCAGGTGTCGCATTGGGGGCGGCGGAGTTTTTTTGACTGCTCCTGCTGGTCGCGGTGCTTCTCTATGAGGCCATCCACCGGGACCTCGTCCTCGGCGTCCAGGAGCTCCTTGCGGAGGGGGGATCCCCCCTCCTTCAGGTCCTCGGCGAAGGCCCCGTCCCCGGTGTCGCGGTCGTAGTGCACGTACCGCTCCACGAAGCCCCGGGCTGAATCGGGGATGCCAACGTTTTCGGTGACGCAGTAGGGGATGTCCACCAGGTAGATCGGGAGCCCCTTCGCTTGGTACTCGGCGAAGAACCGGCCCAGGATCCGGCCCATCTCCGAGTAACGGAGCATGAGTCGATCCAGGTGACGCAGGCCACGCCCGAAGGGCTGCATGATGTTGAACACCATCTGATCCACGTGCTGCTGCAGGAAGTCCACCAGCTCCGTCAGGACCTCGACCTTTGCGTTTCGGGTGCTCAGCACCGTGCTGGTGTGGATGCGCAATGGCGCGCCCCGGCGCTTGATCTCTGAGAGGTGCAGGATCCCATCCCGGGCCTGGTCGAACGCGCCCGGCGTCCTGACCAGGCCGTCATGGATACGCGCGTTCCCTCCGTGGAGGGAGATGATCACATGGTTGAGGCCCCTGAGCACCGCCCCCTTGGCGAAGGGCTCGTACGCGAAGCGCCGCCCGTTAGAGATCACGCCCACGGAGCGGTATCCGAGGGTCTTCGCCTGGTGGACGTACTCGAGGAAGTGCGGATTCAGCGTGGGCTCCCCCGAGACGAAGACCACCTCCTCCCTGAAGACGTTCGCCGCCAGGATGCTGTGGACATCCGCGGGGGTGATGGAGCCCACCCTTGCAGCCCGTCCGCTGCGATCGTCCTCCATACAGAACAAGCAGTTGTTGTTGCAGAAGGAGCCGATGTCGACGTGGAGTCGCTCGCGCTCTTCGAAAGTAGTGATCGGCAACTCGTCTCGCACGCCAACGCCTCCCTCACCAAGAATCGAGATCGTCCTGCGGAAGTCAACCTCAAACACGAGGTCAAGTGTGTATCAGGACAACCTTGCCCAGGACCTCGCGGTCCTGGAGCATCCGGTGGGCCTCCCGGATCTCCGACAGGGGTAGGATTGCATGGATCATGGGTCGCAGGCGCCCCTGCCCGAAGAGCTCGGTCACGGTCCGCATCTCGCTGCGGTTTCCCATGGTGGAGCCCAGGATCGACCAGGCCTTGAAGAAGAGACCCCGCAGATCCAGGAGCGCGTCCGCACCGGTGGTGGCGCCGCAGGTGACCAGGGTCCCCCCCCGGGCCAGGATCCGGAGGTCCGTCTCCCAGGTGTCTGTGCCTACGTGATCCACGATCACGTCCACTCCGGCCCGTCCTGCGATCTCACGGACCCGCTGCACGACGTCCTCGTTGTGGTAGTCGATGGCCGCCTCGGCCCCGAGGGACTTTGCGAACGCGAGCTTCTCAGGGCTCCCCGCGGTGGCTATCACCCTCGCACCGAGCAGGTTGCAGATCTGGATTGCCGCGCTGGATACGCCGCTCGCCGCGGCCTGGACCAGGACCGTCTGCCCGGGCCGCACCTGGGCCCGACCCACCACCATGTGCCACGCGGTGAGGAAGGCCAGGGGGAATGACGCGGCCTCGGCCCATGAGAGCTGCTTTGGCACTTCCAGGAGGTTCTCCCGGGGCACCACTGCGTATTGGGCGGCCCCCCCATTGGTGGTTTCGCCGAAGATCCCGTAGGAACGGCAGAGCTGGTGCTGCCCCACGTCGCACGCTGGGCACGCGCCGCAGGAGAAGCCTGGATTGACCAGGTAGCGGTCAGAGGGATCCAGGGGCTGCACTCCGGGGCCCACCGCGTCCACCGTCCCCACCATGTCGCTGCATGGTATGAGCGGCAGGGGGAAGCGATGTCCAGGCACACCCTTGCGGACCCAGAGGTCCAGGTGGTTGAGGCCTGCGGCCCGTACCTCCAGCCGGACCTGTCCCGGACCCGGCTCCGGGGTCGGCAGCGCTTCGTCCCATTCCAGGGCTTCGAGCCCGCCGTGCTGCCGAACGATCCAGCCGTACATCGTATCCTCCTCCTGCGCCGGTGCCTCCTGTGAAGATAGCGGATGTGGTATTCTCGCCGCAAGGGAGGAGGAGGCATGGAGTGTCCGATGTGTGGGCAGGCAGCACCAGACGACGCGACAGAGTGCCCCCATTGCACGGCCACCCTTCGGTTCGAGACGTCGGCTCCGCCGCCCCGTGCACAAGACCTCGCAAGGCCGAGGGAGCCCTCTGATGTCATCCAAGAGTTGAACGCGGAGGAGCGGCGTGTCATCGCCGGGCGACCCTGGTGGTATTCCTATCGGGATCCAGCCGTCTCGGGCCTCCTCGGGTGGTTCATCGTCATCTTTGTCGCTGCATTCCCCGCCAGCTTTGGGCCACGACGCCTGGGGACGATCCTCCTGGCGTCCATCCTGTTCGGGGTCCCCCTCGGTGTACTGACCCGGCTCCTCCGAGGTGGTGCGACTCGCGGCGCTTTGGTCTCCACAGCAGCCTTCGTCCTCCAGATCGGGCTGTTTCCGGGGATCCTCTGCGGCGGCCTGGTCAGTCGGGTCCCCATCCCGTTCTTCGGGCTCCTGGTCGGGCTCGTCCCAGGGATCCTGGTTGGGTTACACTTTGAACGAAGCCAGGCCTGAGCCCACGCCCTTTCATGGTATACTTCGACGGATTCTGCAGGAGGTGGGAAGATGACCAGGACCTTATCCGCGTTCATGTTTGCGATGGTCCTCCACGCCTCCTGCGGCGGGAGCGGAGGGGATCCCACCCCGGGAAAGGACAGCCTGTCCGGCTGGGAAATCGTCAGCGACGCGCCCCTGCGGGAGGAGCTTTCCAGCCCCGACGTCCCCGACGCGCAGGATCTGTGGGAGGGGCTTTCCAGCCCCGATGTCCTGGACGTCGTCTTCGACACCCCACTCGACACGCCACCGTCGCCGGACATCTGCGACCCGCAATGTAATGCTAAGGAATGTGGCCCCGACGGCTGCGGCGGCCTCTGCGGGATCTGCCCTGAGGTGGCCCCGATCTGTACCGACGAGGGAAAATGCGCGCTGGACTGTGTCCCGGACTGTGCGGGCCTCGATGGCCAGCTCAAGGAATGCGGCTCCGACGGCTGCCAGGGATCCTGCGGAGAATGCCTCGGTCAGGACGGGTGCGTGGACGGGACCTGCGTCTGCCAGCCGGCCTGCGCCGACAAGAACTGTGGCCCCGACGGCTGCGGCGGCATCTGCGGCGAATGCTCAGGTGAACAAGTGGCCTGTATCCAGGGCCTCTGCCTGTGCCAGCCCGACTGCGACGGCCCCGACGGTCCGATGCCCTGTGGACCCGATGGCTGTGGCGGGCTCTGCGGGGGAGTGGCGTGCCCGGACAGCGACGGCGACGGTGTGCCGGACGACGAGGATCTCTTCCCCGATGATCCCGACGAGTGGGCCGACGCGGACGGCGACGGCACTGGAGACAACGCGGACCTCGACGATGACGACGACGGCCTCCTGGACACCGAAGAGGAGAGCTTCGGCCTCGACTGCAGCATCACCGATCCCCTGAACCCGGACACTGACGGCGACGGGATCGGCGACGATGCGGACGCCTACCCTGAGGATCCCTTCGCCGCGTTCCTGATCCTCCAGAAGAACAACAGCCATATGGATGTCCTCCCCTCCGCGGGGGCCGGCGCTTTCGACCCACCCATAGAGATCGGCCTGGACCTCGGCTGGACCTGCGCCACAGAGGAGGTCTGCGAACCGGCCTGCGGTGCAGGGACCCATTGCGAAGTGGGGACCTGTCTCACCGACGACCCCGGCCAATGTCCTGCCCCCTGTGACCTTGGCTTCGTCTGCCGCAAGCAGCAGTACCGGGCCGTCGCTATAGCAGACTTCGATGCGGACGGGCTGATGGATTTCATCGCGCATTCGTGGCCTCTCAAGCAGGAGGGCACCTACTCGCTCTGGTTCTTCAATCGCATGGACGAGGTGGGGGTTTTCCCCCAGACCTATGTGGGTGAGGTGGAGGAGTACGTGAACGGGGTCATCGGCGATGTCGACGGGGACCACCGCTTCGACTTCGTGCGCTACTGGATGGATCAATCCAACAACCCCACCCAGGGTCACATCTACTCGAAGCTCGGCAGCGGGGAGATGGTGGAGGTCCCCTGCGTGATCTCGGAAAACCCCGCGGACGGCTGCGCCTTCGCCCTGGTCGATCCGGCGGCGGACATCACCTCCCAGGTGTCCGGACAGTGGCACTCCCCGTACGCGAAGCAGGCCCAGGACATGAACCAGGACGGCTTCCAGGACCTGGTCTTCGGCACCTACGCCAGCGGCGGGTCATCGGACACCAAGGTCTATCTCATGTTGGGCAACGGGGACGGGACCTTTCAGCCTGCGACCCAGATGTTCACCCACTCAGGGAGCAAGGGTCCGGCCAATTCATTCATGTTCGCTGACTTCAACAACGACCAGATCGGAGACGTACTGCTGGGCATGGACGATGATGGGGATGCGGGCTCTGCGTGGCTCTACCTCGGCACCGGCGGCGGTGGGTTCTCGAGCACGTCGACCAAGGTCATCGATCTCAACCCGGTCTGCAACTCGGGCTGCGGGGACAAGATGGGCAACACGGGCACTGCGCGGCCCTTCGACTTCGACTTCGACGGCAACATGGACGTGGTCGTCGGCTACAGCTACTGCGCAAGCCAGCCCAACTGCTACATGTGGACCGCGCCGGACAGCCGCCTCGAACTCTACCTGGGCAACGGGGACGGGACCTTCCAGGCCCCGCTCCTGATCTACCAGGAGCTCGGCGGCGCCAGCGCCAACCGCTTCGCCATCCCCACCCGCATCTGCCCCTGGTATAACTACTGACCCAGCCAGGTGTTCAGCCAGGCGTGGATCTCGTCGAACCAGAGCTTTGTGTTCTTCGGCTTCACCACGAAGTGGGTCTCGTCGGGGAAGTACAGGAACTGGGACGGCACGCCCCGGCGCTGGAGCGCGGTGAAGAGCTGCATCGCCTGGTTCAAAGGCACCCGGTAGTCGTGAGCCCCGTGGATGACGAACATCGGGGTCTTGAACTGCTTTACGAGCTTGGACGGGGAGAAGCTCTCGTAGTCCCCCGGCGCGTCCCAGGGCGTCCCGCCGTACTCCCACTCCGGAAACCAGAGCTCCTCGGTCGAGCCGTACATACTGAAAAGATCGTAGACCCCCGCGTGGCTGAACAGGCAGGCGAAGCGGTCGGTCTTTCCCAGAATCCAGTTGGCCATGTAGCCCCCGAAGGAGCCGCCCCCCGCGCACATGCGTGCGGGATCGATCCACCCAGTCGTCTCCAGCGCATCCACGCCCTTCATGAGATCCTCGTAGCAGCGCCCGCCCCAGTCCCGGCTGATCTCGTCGGTGAACTCCTGGCCGTAGCCCGATGACCCTCGGGGGTTGGGCAGCAGGGTGACATAGCCCGGCGCGGCGAAGAGCTGGGCGTTCCAGCGGGGGTGGAATCCGTCGGTCCACATGCCCTGGGGTCCGCCGTGGATCAGGAGGAGGAACTTGTTCTTCTTGCCCTTGGAGGTCCCGGGAGGGAAGAGGAGGAAGCCGTGGATCCTGTCGCCCTCAGCGCCGTCCCACCAGAAGTCCTCCACCGTGGCGAAGGCCACCCGGTCCTCGACGGGCTTGTTGTGGAAGGTCAGGCGCTCCAGTTCCTTGCCCTTGGCCTTCACTCTCCAGACCTCCGGGGGTTGGGAGAGGGTCTGGCGGACGAAGTAGAAGCGCTTGCCGTTTGGGGAGATGGTGACCGTGGAGTAGGCTGCGCC
>CAZNWW010000151.1:6161-7262 GCA_964576155.1 uncultured Myxococcales bacterium
CCGTCGACGATCGCCCTGGCCTCAGCGTCCTCCTTGTCCGTTCGGACCCGGTAGAGGATGTAACGCCCCTGGTCCATGGCGGTGAACCAGACCTCCTTGCCGTTCGGGAACCAACCCAGCTCACGGATCCAGCGGTCCACCTCGCCGGCCAGGGCTAGCGGGACGGCGTCAGGGCTGCGCACGCTGCGGACCACGAGTCGGAAGCGGTCGGACTCGAAGCCCGGCTTCTTCTGGTTCAGGTAGAGGAGCCGCTCCCCGTCCGGCGAGAGAGCGGGGTGCCCATCCCAGGCCGCGTTCGCCGCAGTGAGTGACGTCACCAGCCCTGCTTTTTCGGTAGCGGGGTCCACCACGTCGATTTGGTGGATGTCGTTGTTGGTGTGGAGGGCCTCGTCCTCGGGGTCCTTGGTGGTGAAGACCGCCGCCGCACCGTCCTTCGAGAGATCCCAACCCCCGGTGACGCCCCAGGCATCCAGAGGCATGAGATCCAGCACGGCCTTCCCGTCCAGGGAGGTCACGTGGAGATGAGCGATCCGCCCGTCCCGCCAGTGATCCCAGTGGCGGTACATGAGCTTCTTGAAGACCTTCGCCTTGATCGGGTTGTCCTTGTCCGCCTGGAGCTGTTTAGCGTTGCAGGCCGCGTCGCCGGTACAGCCGGCATAGATCCGGGAGGTGAAGACCAGGCCCTGTCCGTCCGGGAGCCACCGGGGGGCACTCCCACCCGTGGCGAGGGTCGTCACCTGGCGGGCCTCGCCGCCGCCCACGGGTGCGACCCAGACCTGTCCGGTCCCGGACTTGTCCGAGGTGAATGCCAGGAAACCCCCGTCCGGGGACCAGGCGGGCGCGCCCTCGTGGTCGCCGCCGGCCCCGGAGAACGGAAGGTCCTTCTTGCTCTCCAGGTCCAGGATCCGCACCTGCGACGATCCGGCGTTGTCTTCGAAGCTCCGCAGGCTGAGCACGTAGGCCAGGTGGCGCCCGTCGGGTGAGACAGCGAGGGACGAGGGGATCTGGAGATCCAACACGTCCTGCACGGTCATGGGTCGTTTTTCACCGGCGTGCGCCGGGGCGGCGAGGGCCGCGCAGATTGTGAGGATGGTCAAGAGT
>CAZNWW010000151.1:7272-8033 GCA_964576155.1 uncultured Myxococcales bacterium
TCACGATGATCCTCCTTTTTGTTCGGCGTCTCGAGCGTCCATGCGGGCGAAGTAATCCTTCGAGTCCTTCTTGACCCGCCCGGACAGCAGGATGATCGCGATGAGGTTGGGGATCGACATGAGGCCCAGGGCCAGGTCTCCGAACGCCCAGACCAGCTCCAGGGAGAAGATCGCGCCCACGAAATGCATGAGCACGAAGATCAACCGGTACGGCAGGACGGCCTTCTTGCCGAAGAGGAAGAAGGTACTCCGGTCTCCGTAGTACGACCAGGAGATAGCGGTGGAGATGGCAAAGAGGAAGACCGACAGCGTCACGATGAGGTGGCCCCAGGGGAAGATCGGTTCGAGCCCCCGCTGGAACGCCCACGCGGTGAGGGGTGCGCCCTTCTGGAGATGCGCGCCCTCCATGCTCAGGACGCCGCTCTCAAGGGCGTCCCCTCCCGGGTCCACGGCGGTCATACCGTCCTCGGTGATCCGGAGGATCCCGTTGAAGGGCACCGGATCTCCGTCGTCGCTGCTCAGGAGGATTCTGGCCGAGTCCACCACGGACTCGTTCAGCACCAGGGCCCCCGCCACCTTCCCGCCGGTCACCGGGACCTCGTAGGGCATCTCCGGTTCATCGTACCCACCCCCCGCGGCCAGGGTCAGCTCTCCAGGGACCACCGCAATGGCGGCCTGCTCCGTCATGCGGGTGGTGGTCAACTTCTTCTCGCTCCACACGCCGGTGGTGACGATGACCAGCCCGGTCATGGTGCAGATCA
>CAZNWW010000152.1:0-8019 GCA_964576155.1 uncultured Myxococcales bacterium
GAATCGAGACCGGATCTTGCGGTCGCTGCGGAGCTGGGCGTGGAGAATCTTGAGCGCAATCTGGTGGTGAAGACTCTCGTGCTCGCCCGCGTACACCGCGGCCATACCGCCGCGGGCGATTTCACCTAGCACCATGTAGGGACCGAGCTTCCTGCCCTTCACTTTCTACTCCGGGATTTACACGATAATTAGTATCACTTCGACGTGCGCGAGTCCAGGTGATGGGGGCGGAGGGTGCCCGCGAGAAATACCCAGGCGAGTTGGGGAGCTTTGAATACCACCGGGAGTTGGGTGACCATGACCCAGCCCAGGCGGCGGATGAAGTGTCCCTGAAGTGCGTCGTATGCGTCGTGCACTCCTCGCTCCAGGGTTTCGGGATCCATGCGCTTGGGTTGGAACACGGCCCGGTTCCAACCGAAATGGTCGGCGGTGGCGCCGTCCAGGAGGCGGCCCTGCTCCTCGAATCGCCGGTAGAACCGGGTGCCGGGGTAGGGTGTTGCGATGAACATCCCCGCGTCGTCGACGCGGATGCTCTTGATCGCCGCCACGGTGGTGTCGAACGCGTCGGGGCGGTCGCCGTCGAAGCCGAAGACGAAGAACCCGGAGACGACGATTCGACGGTCATGGAGGCGCTTCACGATCTCTCGATACTTCTCCACCCGGGGGGCGTGGTCCACCCGTGCGTCGGCCAGGGACTCCTTGTTGAAGCTCTGGAAGCCCATGTGGACGTTGAAGCAGCCTCCCTCGGCCATGGCATCGAGGAGCTCGTCGTCGTCGGCACGGTCCGTAGGCATCTGGACCAGCCACTTCTTCTTGAGGGGGGCCAGGGCCCGGAACAGCCGGATCGCATGGTCCCGGTCCGAGAAGATGTTCTCGTCCACGAAGATGAACACCGGCTGGGGCAGGCTGCGAACCTCCGCCACCACGTGCTCCACCGGGCGGGGACGGAACCGGGCCCAGGGGGTCGTCGGGAGATAGCAATAGATGCACTTGTTGGGGCAGCCGCGGCTGGCCTCCACCGCGGTGAACCAGGGGGCCTCCTTGAGGACATCCCGCCGGGCCACGGGGACCGTGGTCATGTCTGTGGGCTCCTCAGCGCGGTACACAGGCTCGAGCGCGCCGAGGGCCGCATCCTCCAGGACCGTCGGCCACACCCCTTCGGCCTCGCCGACCACGATGGCGTCGGCGTGCTCCCCGGCCTCATCGGGCATGATGGTAGGGTGGATGCCGCCGAGGACCACCTTCACGCCCTTCGCCCGGAACTGCGACGCAATCTCGCACGCGGTGCCCGCTGCGAAGGTGGTGACGGTGATGCCTACCAGGTCCCACTCCCTGTCGAAGGGAATCTCCTCCCAGTTGCCGTCCACCACCTCCACCCGGTGGCCCGGTGACAAGGCGGCCAGGACGCCGAGACCCAACGCGGGGAATCGGACGCGCTTGGCGTAGCGCATCTGGCCGTATCCGATCTCCCACCGGGGTTTGATAAGCAGGATTCGCATGTCTGTCCTCTTACTCGAAGTCGAAGCCAGACCGATTCAGGGGCGGCAGGTGATCATCGAGGCAGTCCGTGCGTTTCTGGATCGCTGTGAGCAACGCGTCCACCGCGAAAACCGGGGCTTCCTTCGCGAGGCCGAGCAGCTCCTTCGGGGGGAAGATCTTTGCAAGGTTGGTGAGGCCGACCTTCCTGATCACCGCAATGGCCGTCTTCACCGCCTGGGGGTGAGAGACCGACAGGGTGAAGAGGAACTCGCAGTAGATGAACGGGACCTGGCCCGGCCCGTCGCCCCAGACCTCGACAAAGTCGTTGAGCGCGTGGGCCGGCGCGTGGGAGAGGAAGCGGGTCGCCACCCGGTCCAGGAGGACCTGGTTCCAGTCGTGGATCCCGAGGTTCACGAAGTCTCGGAGATGGTGCGCCGAGAGGGGATCGTTGTCCAGGATCGAGACCTTGTTTGCCTGGAGCGCGCCCTTGAGCTTGCGGGAATAGGACTTGTAGTTTCGCATGATGAAGGCCATGCCCCAACCGCAAGGCGTGGTCCAGCAGCCCGCGTCTCCGATAAAGGCCACGTGGTCCGCGGCCAGGCCCTGGGAGATTCCCCCCGAGGGGTACCAACCCCACTTCTTCTCAACGATCTTCGTATCGTGGAATGCCGAGGTGGTGGGCTCCTTCCGCAGGATGTGCTCGAACTCTGCCTCCATGACGTACTCGGGGACCTTGTCGTCGCGCAGATAGAGGATCAGCGGGAAGGACCGGGGGGCCATTGGTTTCCCTTTCGCTCTCGTACTCGAAGACCGGACGGCCCGCGGACAGGGACTCGTCCAGGTCCGGGTTGGTGTCCCGGTAGGTGCCCCACAGCAGGTAGTCGCCCATGGCCAGGGGTCGCCCGGAGGTCTCGTCCACCGCCAGACCGCCCGGGTGGTCCACCAGCGCGCCGTAGACCGACCACCACAGGAAGTCGTTGTCGCTGTAGCCGTGCTTGGTCCGGATCAAGGACTCATGGCCCGAAGCGTCGATGAGGAGGTCGGCTATGAAGGTGCCCTTGCTCGTGCGGACCTCGACGTGCTTCCGTGGGGTTTCGGTCTCGGTCAACTCCTCCACGTGAACGTCGTGGTCGAAGTAGATCGTATCGAGCAACAGCCGGGAGCCGGTGCGCTTCTTGTTTCCCTGGAGGATCCCCGCCCAGTACTCCAGGAGCTTGTGCTCTTCGAGGAAGGGGTAGCCCCCCTCCAGCCGGGCGTCCCAGGCCCGGGGGCTCATACCCACGGTCTTGGTCAGGAACGCACGAACGCCGTTGGGCTCGAGCTGGTGCGGGTCGTCCCGGTAGACTATCTCCTTGGCCGGATCCAGCAGCTCTTCAGCGCCGCCTTCGGTGATGGCGAAGCCCGGAACGAATCAGCTGCGCTGGGACTTGGAGGCCTTGTTCTTTCTGTCGACCACCAGGACCCTGAAGTTGTCGGAGAGCTCGGAGCCGATGGCGAGCCCGGCAGGGCCCGCACCCACGATGATCACGTCGAACCGATCGTTCCCGGACATCGGGACCTCCCTAGGTATTTACGTCAAGCGTTGCCGCTTACTGTAGGCGCCGGATCTTTCACATGTCAATCCTGTTGCCTTCTCTTTCACACCTTTCTATCGTAGCTGTGGATGATCCCATTGGAGGTCGGGAATGTTGCTGGGGGTGGCGAATCTCGTTCGATGTCTTTGCGCCTGCGCCCTTCTTGGCGGGTGCGAGGCGCCGTCACAGGGGGCCGACACGCCCGCGGTCGTCGACACGGACGCGGCGTTCGAGGTGACCGACGCAGCCGCCCTTGATCGTTCGCCCCGAGGGACCTGCACGGATCTGCCGGATCTCACCGGGCGGGTCTACCGGGTCACCGACTTCGTAGCGACTGCGCCCACGGACGGGCTCAACTCCACCTGGAAGAAGTGGGCAGATGTCTACGACCTGGTGATGATGTTCCGGATCCTGGATCATGACCGTGATGCGGGGTGGATCAAGGCGGTTGTAGCCTGCGGCGGCGCCGAGGTCTCAGAGGGACCAGACGGCGCGCCGATCCCGGAGCGCCTCTTCTATGGTCTCGAACCGACGCCCATCTTTTTCAACGTCGACGGTTGTGATCTGACCTTCGACGAGCCCCTGGACATCCACCTCTTCACGCCCTGGGTGAGCGATGAGATCCCGATCCTGGATGTGACCGGGGCCGGTACCCTCTCCGGAGACGGCTCGGAGATTGAACACTTGGCTCTCTCGGGATTCCTCAGTGAGGCCACCGCTTCGGCTATCTGCATTGACATGGCTGGTATCGGGGTGTTGAACCTTCACTGGTTTTTCAACACCGCGGCGATCTGTCCCGACGTAGACATCGACGGGGACGGCATCCTCGACGCGTACAACTTCCTGGGCTGGGTGCGTGCGGTGGACGAGACCCCGCTCTTCGACGAAGACATGGAGCCCATCGAGAGCCTCGTGCCCGAATGTCCGACCAACGAAGAGCCTTGCGTCATCCCCCAGGGAGGGTGACCCGGGACGGATCAGGAAGACTATTACAGTCATCTTAGAAATTGCAGGTGGTTCTTGTCGTCTGTTCACCGGGCCGGGGCTCTTCGAGCAGGCCCCCGACGCCTGTGCGCGGGTGAAACCTTGAAATTGCGCGGCTCCGCCGTATCCTCTGGTTATCACAGAGGAGACCATCTCAATGAAGTCACTGCTCCCAGTTCTCCTGCTCGGCATCCTCCTCGCCGCCTGCTCCACAAACGGCGGCGGCACCCCAGGCGCTGACACTGTCGGTGACGCCGGCGGCGAGGACACCGCCGAGCCCGATGTCCTCGAGGACCCGACGCCGCCGGTATTCACGGAGATCCTCCTGGTCCAGAACCCGGGCAACGTGCTCAGCGCGTCCCTGGAGTTCGGGACGGACGACCACTCCACTGTGGCCCTGCGTATCAAGGGTGCGGGGAAGACCCGAACCGTCACCTTCGTCGAGACGGGGACGGAGTTCGCGTTGCCCGTCCTCGGTCTCCGCGCCGAGACCGACTACACCCTGACCGTCGTTGCGACCAACGGGTCGGGCGTGGCCTCGACATCGGATCCCATGGACTACTCCACAGGGCCGCTCCCGGAGGACGTGTTTCCGCCGATGGAGACCCTGGTGAGCAAGCCGGAGCTCATGCAGCCGGGGGTCACGGTCTACAGCACCATGGTCCTCTGGTTCCCGCTGTCATACGTCAAGGGCCTCATCGTGGGCATCGACGAGGCCGGCGAGGTGATCTGGTACCACCGGGACCCGGAGAACCCCATCGAGGCCTTCCATCGGATGATCGATGGGTCGATTCTGTACCTGGCGGGCTTCGCCGGGGCGATGAAGGCCGACTTGATGGGCAACGTCCTCGAGCAGTGGGACCCGGCCGCTAAGTGGGACCTCCTGGGCTTCCACCACGACGCCATCGAGCTGCCCGACGGGAACATCGCCGCGATCGGCGTCGAGGGGAAGGACATCGAGTACGAGGATCCGGAAGCGGACGGGACCGTCACCTACCATGTCATGGGTGACACGATCAACGAGTTCACCCCCGACGGTGAGCTGCTCCACACCTGGTCCACCTTCGATCTCGTGGACCCGCAGTTCACCAAGGTGGACTTCGATGACCCCTTCTGGGACCAGTTCGTCGACATCGAGGGAGGGACCAAGGACTGGCTCCATGCGAACAGCATGGTCTATGACCCGTCGGATGATTCGTTCATCCTGTCGCTGAGGCACGTGGACTGGCTGATCAAGGTGGATCGACAGACCGGAGAGCTGATCTGGACCATGGGTGAGGGCGGGGACTTCGAGAAGATCTCCGGGGAGTGGTTCTATCACACCCACTCGCTCCAGCTCATCGAGCCGGGGCGGATCATGCTCTTCGACAACGGGAACTGGCGTCCGGGCTACGAGTGGATCGAGCTGTGGAGCCGGGCCCTGGAGTTCACCTATGACGAGGAGGCCATGACCTGGACCCAGGTCTGGGAGTGGGTCGGTGACGAGCCCTTCTTCTCTCAGATGGTGTCCGATGCGGATCGCCTCGACAACGACAACGTGCTCATTGCAGACGGCGCTCGCGTCAAGGATCAGGCCTTGGATCTCATGAACCCGGGCAACTCGAAGTGGTGTCGTCTCGTCGAGATCACGGACGCGGGCGAGGTGGTCTTCGAGATGGAGCAGAAGGACCTCTCAGGGGCGGTGCTCGGGTATACGATGTATCGTGCGCAGAAGTGGCCGTCGCTGTATCCGAGCTCGCTGGCGAGCGAAGTGACCGATTGAAAATCCCCCTGTGGGAGGCCCCTCCGGGGCCGATTCGGGGCCAGAGACCCCTCCCACAACGGCAATCCGAGCCGGGACGCCCCTCCCACCACGGCAATCCGAGCCGGGGAGCCAGCGACCCGGACTCTTGAGGAGTACTGACATGCGACACTGGATACTGGTACTAGGCCTTGTGACGGCGGTCGGCTGCGGCAACGGCAGCGGCGGCGGCGGTGGCGAGGACACCCCCAGCGGCGAGGATACCTCCAACGGTGAGGACACCCCCAGCGGCGAGGACACTCCGGTGACCCCCGATGGCAGCGGCGACACCACGCCGCCGGAGTTCCGGGACGTGCGGGTGGAGATCCATGCTGAGCCTTCGATCCCGCTGGACCTGAACAACAAGGACGTGGAGCGGGTGCTGCCCATGGCGTTTCCGGCCACGTTCACCGTGTTCACTACTGACGAAACGTCCCCCCCGGAAGCGATCGCTGTCACGATCCTCCTAGGCGACGGGGACACCCTGGTCGACGGCCAGGAGGCATCGTTCAACAACGGGCTCTGGACCGTGGAGATCCCTGAGATTGCGCCGGGGCAGACCTACCGGGTGCGTGTGGAGGACGAGGCGGGTAATCCCGACCTGTGGATCCATGCGCTGATCATCCCGACCCTCGAGGAGGCAATGGTCGGTGACTGGGACACCCGCTGGTACGAAGAGGACGGTACCCACTCCCATTCCTGGGAAGCCACCTGGAGCGCGGGCGGCGCTTGGGAGGAGAGCCGGATCGACCCGGCGATGCAGGTGGAGGGCACCTGGGCCATCGACGGGGACCTCCTCACCATCGCAGAGACCAAGTCGGAGCCAGGCGATGCGGATCCGACGACCGTGGATCGTCAGGACGAGACCGAGTTCTATATCGACGAGACCTACCTGGCCGCGGGGCCGCTGCACCGAGTAGACGAGGGCACCGGGCTGGAGGGGACCTGGACCCGCGCGGTGAAGGTATGGGAAGACTCGGGCGAGGGCCTGAATCTCGTTGAGGACGTGAGCCACACCTTTGCCCTCAAGGACGGCGGCGGTCTCGTGATCACCATCGAGGGGGCCTTCGACGGGGAGGCCGACAAGGTGCAAATCAACCAGGGCACCTGGGTCCTGGTTCCCAACGAGAACTACATCGAGAACTACGGGGACTACCTGGTTTTGAGCATTGACACCGTAGACGGCGCGCCCCTGGCTGAGGCGAATACGTGGGTCGACCTCATGGTCATCAGGCACGACATGCTGCTTCTGTCGCCGAGGGTTCGCGCATTCTAGAAGTCTGCTTTTTCGGTTCTTCCGGATCCAGCCTGGGTAACCGGGAGTCTAGGGTGACTGCGGTGAGTTCGCCCGTCGGTCCTCCATAGCAGGCAGTTGCTGATAATACCGCCGGAGGCGCTGCATCCAGCATCTCTGGTGCACCGAAACGGACATATCCGAGCCGGGAGCCCGCGACCAGGAATCAGAGCCGGGAGCCCGCGACCCGGGATCATTCGGTGGTTGTGTGGGAAGCGATCGGGGCAAAGAGCCTGCGACTTGGGCCATAAATCGTTGTGGATGGTGTCAATGACACCCATCAACCCAGGCTGGATCCGGAAGAACCGCTTTTTAGCTGTGGGAGGCCCTTCAGGGCCGACTCTTCGGGGGCCTACAAATCCCAGCTAATCTGCTCTCAGGTACCCCCGCACCGGATCCACCACCCGCTCTGAGCGGTAGACACCCCATTTGGGGGGCGGGACGAGGCGCCAGACCTGCTTCTTGTCGGGGGTGACCTCGATGATGTGGGTCTGTTTCAGCTTTGATCGGAGGCCGAAGGTTATCAGGGTGTTGCCATTGGGGAGGCGGTCCGCGTCGCCCCAGATCCTGGCGAAGATGTCCGGATCCGGACGGTACTCCCAGACCTTCTTCACCGTCTTCGCCTCCAGGTCGATCTCGAGCTCCAGCGCGCGGCTCCACTCCCGCTCACCCTCGAGACCGTTGTCGAAGACGAGGATGCGCTTCTCGTCCGGCTGGATCTCCGGATCGTGCTGGCGCCAGAACCGGTCGTCGTCGTCGTCCCATGCGAAGTCTCCGCCGTCGCGACCCAGCTCCCAAACCACTTTCCCGGATGGGTATTCGACCTTGAAGAAGGCGTTCAGGTTCCGGCTCGATATCATCAGGTGCTCCCCATCCGGCCAGAGGCTCACTGAGTTGAGATGGGACCA
>CAZNWW010000153.1:0-7962 GCA_964576155.1 uncultured Myxococcales bacterium
CTGGGCCTGGGTAGGGATCAAGCTTCTGCTGGTCCTCGGCTACGCAGCCCTGATCGCCGTGCTCTATCGGGTTTGGCGACTCGTCCGTTGAATCCGCCCCCGGGATGCGGGATGATATCGGCAGCGCGAAGGGGAGCACCATGATACGAAGTCTGCTGGTTTTCGGATTGATCTTCGGCACCGCGGTCCTAGGATGTGACGGAGACGGGCCGGGTGGCGTCGTCGACGCCGTCGCGGCGGACACCACCTCGGACAACCTCCCGGCCTGGGACCTCTGCATCCCGGAATGCGAAGATCGGGTCTGCGGATCCGACGGCTGCAGCGGGACCTGCGGCGAATGCGGCGACGGGACCTTCTGCAACCAGGCGGGGCAGTGCCAGCTGGACTGTATCCCGGAGTGCACCGCCCTGGAATGCGGTGACAACGGGTGTGGAGGCTCCTGCGGTCAATGTGATGACGGCGAGGCCTGCGCCAGCGGCCTCTGCTGCGTCCCGGATTGCACCGGCCTGTCCTGCGGCGATGACGGCTGCGGGGGCACCTGCGGTACCTGCGACCCCGGTCAGGCATGCGAGGAGGGAGTCTGCACGGACCTCCCCGGCTGCGGTGACGATGACTGCGATCCGGCGATGGGCGAGGACTGCGCTACCTGTCCCCAGGACTGCGATGCCTGTCCTCCGGAGTGCGGGGACGGGGCCTGCGAGGGCTGGGAGCATTGCCAGAACTGTCCCGAGGACTGCGACGATTGCTGCGGAGACGGCATCTGCCAGGGCGTCTACGGGGAGAGCTGCACGTACTGTCCTGAAGACTGCGGGGACTGTCCCGAGACCTGTGGCAACGGTGAGTGTGATCCGGGCGAGGGCTGCAGCTCATGCCCCCAGGACTGCGGGACCTGCTGTGGGGACGACGCGTGCGAGCCCGGGATCGGTGAGGATTGTCTGAACTGCTCCCAGGACTGCGGGGAATGTCCCGGGGTCTGTCTCGACGGGGAGTGTACCGGGACCGAGGACTGTTCGTCCTGCCCCGAGGACTGCGGGGACTGTTGTGGGGACGACGTCTGCGACCTGGACCAGGGGGAGTACTGCGGCTCCTGCCCTGACGACTGCGGTCCGTGCCCCTTCTGTGGAGACGAGCTCTGCAACGACGACGAGTCCTGTATGTCCTGTCCGGGCGATTGCGGGCTGTGCCCGGATGTCTGCCCCGACGACTACTGCTCCGTGGGTGAGGACTGCGCGATCTGTCCTGCGGACTGCGGTCTCTGCTGCGGGGACGACTCCTGTTCAGCGGACCAGGGGGAGACCTGTGGGACCTGCCCTGCGGATTGCGGCGTCTGCTGCCCCAACGGGGTCTGTGACTGGGGCTACGGGGAGCAATGCGAGAGCTGCGCCCAGGATTGCGGGAGTTGTCCCGAGACCTGCCCGGACGGGATCTGCGGTGCGGGCGAGGATTGCTCCAACTGTCCCGACGACTGCGGCTACTGCTGCGGAAATGATGTCTGCGAGCCGGAGCTGGCCGAGGACTGCCAGTCCTGCGCCGAGGACTGCACGAACTGTGATCCGGTCTGTCCCGACGGCCAGTGCAACGGCTCGGAGACCTGCACCACCTGCCCGGAGGATTGCGGTGACTGCTGCGGTGATGACCTCTGTGTGGACCTCCAGGGGGAGACCTGCGCCACCTGCCCCGCGGACTGCGGAGAATGCTCCGCCGAATGCGAGGACGGGGTGTGCGGTGGTGATGAGAACTGCGCCACCTGCCCGTCTGATTGCGGGATCTGCTGCATGAACCAGATCTGCGACGCAGATCTCGGAGAGACCTGCGCCACCTGCGCAGTGGATTGCGGCGAGTGCCCCCCGGAATGTGGGGACGACTCCTGTGACCTGGAGGTGAACGAGGACTGCCTGAGCTGTCCGGCAGATTGCGGCCCTTGCTGTGGGGACAACGACTGTCTCTCCGAGCACGGGGAGACCTGCACGACCTGTCCCGCTGACTGCGGCTCCTGCTGCGGGAACGACCAATGTGAGGCGGGGCTGGGCGAGGACTGCGGCACCTGCGCAGCGGACTGCGGGGCGTGCCCGCAGATCTGTGGGGACGACATCTGCGACTGGGCCTCCGGCGAGGAGGACTGTGAAAAATGCCCTCAGGACTGTGCCTGCGAGCCCGGTCAGACCTGCCAGTACGGGCAATGCTGCCAGGCGGACTGTGCAGGGAAGTCTTGTGGTTCCGACGGCTGCGACGGGTCCTGCGGGGACTGCGGCGGCGGCGAGATCTGCACCCCCGAGGGGTTGTGCCTCGGCTGCCAGCCGGACTGCGACGGGAAGAGCTGCGGTGAAGACGGCTGCGGCGGATCCTGCGGGATCTGTGATCAAGGAGAGGTATGCGTGGACGCGGCCTGCGTCGACCAGGGCGGTGCCGACTCCTGCGCTGACGTCCTCCAATGCGCCTTCGCCTGTCAAGGTGAGGCCTGCCTGGAGGCCTGCGTCGTGGACGCCGACGAGCAGGCCATGGAGCTGTGGAGCACGTTGATGAGTTGCATTATCAATATCTGCGACGCAGATCCGTCCCCGGAGTGCTGGCTGGTGGCCGCCCAGGTGGCTTGCAACACCGAGTACATCGCCTGCTCGGGCGACAACTGATTTAGCGCCGGTGTCATGGAGGATGGTGCTCTCTCCTACCTGAAGCTCGGAACGCCGCAGGGCGGTGTAATTTCACCGCTGCTTGCCAACATCTATCTTCACAACGTGCTGGACAGGTGGTGGCAGGATCAGATCGACTCTGGCGCAAGTGATTGACTTGGGGGGGGAGACTGTCAGTCGACGAGGACTGTCGTTATTGCTTCCTCACGAGGAGACGCCACCAGTCCTCCTCCGGTGAGCAGTTCAGGACGGTGTGGCCGTCGCCGGTGACGCTCTCGGGGACGTTGGTGGCGCCCTGTTCGTCGAGGAGGACCGCGAGGACCTGGCCTGACTCCATGGGGCCGAGGGCCATGCGGGTGCGGACGTAGTTGAGGGGGCAGATCACTCCCCTCAGATCGACCTCGTTATCGGCTGAGACCGCCGGCTCTGCGGCTTGTGTCTCGGCGGGTGCGTCCGGCTCTGCCCGCTCCGTCGGGAACGTCAGGGTGTTGTCGAGGCCGTCGTAGAGGGCCTTCACTGTCTCCACGAGTCTGCCGGCCTCGCCGGCGTCACCCCGGAAGGACTCGGCGGGGTTCGGTTCGCCGGCTGCGCGCAGGCATTCCTCGACGAGGGGCCCGAACTCCGAATCGACGAGCCCGCCCTGAACGAAATGCTCTGAGAAGAGCGCCGCGGCCTCGACCTGGGTGCGGGCCTCCAATCCCCTGGCTACCAGCAGGGATCGACATGCGTAGGCCATGGCCTCGAAGGTGTTACCCCGCTCGATGGCCTCGGCCGCGCTGGCCAGATCCACGTCAATGAGGTCGAATACGCCGGCCCCGCACTCACCTGCTCCACGCCCCTTGAGCGAGAATGGTTCGTCGGCCCCCCAGTCACGATGGATCGGTGAACCGCCACCGTCGCCCCCGTTCATCCAGTCCTCCTGCAGGGCGAGGAGGTGGCCGGACGGCAGACCGGTGAGCTGTTCGTCGTCGTGCTCCGATGTGCCTCGTTCGTCATAGTCGGCCAGCACCGCTGCCAGCACATCGGGGATCGCCCGCGCAAGGAGGGTATCCCGGCCCTGGGCCAGGCGCGTCTCCCCTGCTGCCTGTCGACCCCCGAACTGCACGGTGTAGTGGGGGCAGAGCCGGTCGCCGACTCGGCGAGCGGCGCCGCTAAAGGCGATGTCGCCCACGGGATGGCGGCCGCAGGAGTTGGGACAGCCGCTGATGTTGATGTTCAGGCCGGCCAGCTCCTTGAGATTGGATCCCGAACCCTCGAGCCGCTGCCGAAGCGCGGCGGCGAGGCCACGGGAGAGACAGATGCCCAGCCGGCAGGTGGAAGAACCGGTGCAGGCGGCCATGTCACGAACGACCCGCGCCATGGGCTCGGCGAGGCCCAGGGGAGCGAGGCTCCCGTGCAGGGTGACGAGCGCGGCGTCGGGCACCCACGGGATGCAGACGTTCTGACTCTGGGTGGTCCGAATCTGCCTGAGGCCGTGCTCCTCCAGGACGTCGGCGAGCTGGGCCGCAGTCCCAGCCTCGATGTCGCCGAGGAACAGGGGGAGTACGACCTTGGCGAAGCCTGCCTGCCGCTGAGTCTCGACGTTGCTTTCGCGCCAACGATCGAAGCCGTCGGCGTTTGTCACTTTCCCGTCGATCTCTCGAGAGGCCTCGGGAGGATCCACCGCCGGGGCGAAGTCGGGGGCCACGAGACCCTCGGCCTCCAGGGTCCGGCGTTCCTCCGAATAACGTTTGCGGAACTCGTCGAATCCGATCTTGGCAACCAGGAACCGCAGGCGGGCCCGGTTCCTGTCCCGGCGGTTTCCGTACCTGTCGAACACACGGCGGACGGCCTCGACCACGTGGAAAATCTCATCCTCGGGGACAAAGGCCTCGAGGCGCTGTCCGACCGCGCTCACCGCGCCCATTCCCCCGCCGGCGAAGACCTCGAAGCCACGCTGCCCGTCTCGAAGGACGGCGACCGCGCCGACGTCGTTGACCGCAACCCCCGCGCAGTCCAGAGAGCAGCCCGAGAAGGCCACCTTGAACTTCCTGGGCAGCTTGAGGTTGGCGGGGTCCTGGACCAGCCGGGCGGTGACGGCCTGCACGTACGGCGTCACGTCGAAGACTTCGTCCGCGCAGATGCCCGCGTCGCAGCAGGCGGAGATGTTGCGCACGGTGTTGCCGCCGCCGCCGAGGGTCGAGAGGCCGCCCTTGGAGAGGGTCTCCTGCGCGCCGGGGAGGTCCTCGGCCACGACGCTGTGGATCTGCACGTCCTGGCGCGTCGTGACGTGGAGGATGCCGTTGCCGAAGCGGTTCGACACCGCCGCCATGGCGCGAAGTTGAAGAGGAGAAAGACCGCCGCCGGGGCAGCGGGTGCGCAGCATGTACGTGCCGTCGCGGCGCTGCTCATAGACGCCTTGCGGGACGCGGTAGGCGCGATACTCGGCCGCGGATAGCTCGCCTCCCAGGAAGCGCTCCGTCTCCGTTCGGAATCGCTCGAGGCGAGCCTCTTCAGCCGACGATGTCTGCTGGGGTCCGGTCATCTGACTTTTCTCCTCGGGAAAGAGCCCATGGGCGCTAGGCCCCGGGCGTGCCCTCCTGGCCCAGGATCTCTGCAAAGTAGCTGGTATACTTGTAGCCGCTATCCGGGGAGATCCCAACCACTATCCCGTCTTTCCCTTCGCAGAACTGCTTCGCCGCCCAGGCGATGGCGCCGGTCGAGGGCCCGACGATGAGCCCCTCCTCCTTGAAGAGGTGTCGAGTGGTCGCATAGGCAGGCTCGTCGGGGACGCTGATGACCTCGTCGATGAGATCCGGATCGAGGATGGCCGGGGTCTTGGACTCCTGAAGGTTCTTCAGCCCCGGCAGCTTGTGGCCCTTCTCGGGCTCGATGGCCACGATGGTTATCGAAGGGTCCTGCTCCTTGAGGTAGCGGGCCACGCCGGTGATCGTCCCGCAGGTGCCGTAGCCGGCCACGAAGACCCGCACCCGCCCCTCGGTCTGGCGCCAGATCTCCGGTCCGGTGGTCTCGTAATGCGCCTTGACGTTGTCCGCGTTCTCATACTGATTGGGCATGACGAACTTCCCCGCGTTGGCGGGGCTGTCCACGATGGAATGGGCCAGGGCGATCGCGCCGTCCTTGGGATGGTCGATGGGACAGAGATCGTCGGGCGTCTCCCACAGCTCTGCCCCGAGCATCCGGATCAGCAGCTTCTTCTCCTCGGGGACCCCATCGGGGATTGTGACGGTGAGGCGTTTTCCGGCAAGCGTAGCGAGCGCGGCCAGCGCGATGCCCGTGTTGCCGGAGGTCGGCTCCACCAGGTCCTTTCCGTCGAGACGCCCTGACTCTTCGAGGCCGCGCAGCAGGTAGAGCGCGGTGCGGTCCTTGATGGAGCCGAAGGGGTTGTACCACTCCAGCTTGAGGAAGAGGTCCATCCCTCCTTCAGAGAGACTCTTCACGCGCACGAGGGGTGTCGGATCCTCGATGTTGCCGATCATTTCACGGATGTCGTCGTAGCGCCGCAGCCCTACGTTGCTGGTCAGATCTGGATCGCCCACGGTGCCTCCAAAGACATTCTCCGTTAATCCTATTGGAATTGTGGTCAATACAGGGGCGGCTGTCAACACTTTCCGTCGATATCGGGTGTGTTGATTCGCCGCGCCGATTGACACCCACCACACCTAGGGAGTCTACTGGAACGCACGAAGACCACAAGACCAGGAGCCAGGCCCATGGACTTCGCGTTTACCGAAGAGCAGTTGATGTTCAGGGACTCGGTGGTGCGCTTCGCCCGGCGGGAGATCATCCCGCGGGTGCAAGAGCACGACCTGGCAGGGGAGTTCGACTTCCAGTCCTTTCGCAAGCTTGGGGAGTTCGGGATCCTCGGTCTGCACCTCCCCGAGGAGCTGGGCGGAGCCGGAGCCGATGTCGTGACCACGGTCATGGCCGGCGAAGCCCTCGGCGAGGCCGGCGTGGACGGCGGCCTGAACCTCGCCTACGGGGCCCACACCTTCCTCTGCGCGGACACGATCCTCAAGCACGGGAACGAGGATCAGCAGAAGAAGTACATCCCGAAGCTCGCGTCGGGGGAGTGGATCGGCTGCATGGGTCTGACCGAGCCCGGGGCGGGCTCCGACGCCGCGGCCATCCGCACGAAGGCCGAGAAGACCGACTCCGGGTGGGTCCTGAACGGCTCCAAGATCTTCATCACCAACGGGCCCATCTCCGACATCGCGCTCATCTACGCCCGCACCGGCCCCGGCGAGGGGCACCAGGGCCTCTCCGCGTTCGTCGTGGAGAAGGGCACCCCGGGCTTCCGCATGGGAAAAGACCTCAACAAGATGGGCGTCCGCACCTCCCAGACCTCGGAGCTGTTCTTCGACGACTGCGAGATCCCCGACGAGAACCTCATCGGACGCAGGGGCATGGGCTTCCTCATGGCCCTGCAGACCGTGGAATGGGACCGCTGCGCGCTCATGGCCCCGTTCATCGGCGCCATGGCCGCCGCCCTGAAGAAGAGCGCTGTCTACGCCGCGGAGCGCAAGCAGTTCGGGCGCCCCATCGCGGACTACCCCGCGATCAAGGAGAAGCTGGCCCGAATGAAGATCTTCGTCGAGGCCGCCCGTCCCCTGTGCTACCGCATCGCATGGAACAAGGACCAGGGGAAGCCCCTGAACCACCTCGAGGCAGCGGTGGCGAAGCTCTTCATCGGGGATTGGAGCCTGGGCCCGGCCAACGACGCGGTGCTCATCCACGGAGGCTACGGCTACTGCCACGAGTACGACGTGGAGCGGATCTTCCGTGACGGCCGCCTGGCGCCCATCGGGGGCGGCACCTCCGAGATCCAGAAACGCATCATCGCCAAGATGATCTGAGGAGGGCCAGATGAACTTCGACTTCAGCGATACGGACAAGGCCCTCTGGAAGCAGATCGACGCTGTGATACAGGAACAGGAGCCGAAAAACGCGGTGGATCTGCAGGGCTTGAACGAAGCCCTGACAGCGGCGGGCTACCCCGGTCCCGATGCATCGGGACCCTCCGCGGTGGCAGCCCAGAAGCGGCTCTCCGCCTGGCGGCAAGGATCTCACACAGGCCGCCGCAGCCCTCGGGATCATGCAGCGCGTCTTCGAAGCGGCGACGACCCACGCCAAGACCACCCGGGAGGACGGCAGGAAGCGCATCGGCCGCCAGGAGTATGGGTTCCGCCTGGCCGAGATGCTGACCCTGTTCCAGACCGCGGAGCTGCTCGCCTACCGGGCCGCCTGGATGTAAGAGACCGGCCACTCGGCGCCCGCCACGCTGGGCGCCTGCGCCAAGGTGTTCTGCACAGAGAACGCGGCGGAGGTGGCG
>CAZNWW010000154.1:0-7949 GCA_964576155.1 uncultured Myxococcales bacterium
AGGGGTTGTGGACCACCAGGGTACCGCTCTCAGCGAGGAGCCGCTGTTCGTGCTCCCCCACGTGGACGCAGTGGGCGGCGATGGTTTCTGGCCCCAGCACCCCCGCGTCCGCCAACCGATTCACGACCCTTGTCCCATAGGTCTCGCGGCTGTGGGCCTGGTCCGACCGATCCTCCGCTACGTGGAGGTGGAAGCCGACGCCGATGCGCTCCGCCTCTCGGGCTGCCCGGGTCAGGGTCTCGTTCCCTACGGTGAACGCGGCGTGCAGGCCGAAGAGGGCGGCGAAGCGCCCGTCGTCGTCGTGCTGCTGACATCGCTCCGCCCAGGTGACGTTCTCCTCGATGCCTGCGGCTGCGATCTCTGGCCCGTCCCGGTCCGAGACCTCGTAGCAGAGCGCTCCGCGGAGTCCGCTCGCGCGTACCGCGTCCGCGAGGGCCGGGAGGGAGCCCCTGACTGCGAAGGGTGACGCGTGGTGATCGATCAGGCTCGTGGTCCCTGCAATGACGCAGCGCGCCAGCGGCGGCAGCGCGCTCGCGTAGACGTCCTCCAGATTGAGGGAGCGGTCCAGGCGCCACCAGAGGTTTTTGAGGACCTCCGAGAAGTCCCGGGAGGGCGGCGCGGCCAGCCCGCAAGCGAAGGTGGAGTAGAGATGGTGGTGCGCATTGATCAGGCCCGGCATGCAGACTTGGCCCCTCGCGTCGATCACCTCGTCCCCGGGTCCCGGCTGCGGCGCCTCGCCTGCGGGTCCGACCCAGGTGATCTCCTCACCGTCGATGCGCACCGCGCCGGGCGCTATCACCGCGGGCGTCGAGCCCGGACGGAGGACAGTAGCGTCGGTGATCAGCAGCCCGCTCACGGGGTGGTCTCCTGCTCGGCGAGGACGTCCTGGCGGGGTCTGAGAGAGATGGCGTGCGACGGACAGAGGTTCACGCAGAGCGCACAGCCCACGCAGTCCCGGCCATCAACCGTAGGTATCCGGCCGGATTCGGGCAGCCGCACCGCCTGGTGGCCTCCGTCCCGGCACGCGGTGTGACAGAGCTCGCAGGACACGCAGATCCGCTCATCTATCCAGGCCACGGGGTCGATGTCCCGAGGAAGATCATCGTGGTCCACGATGCGCTCGAGGCTGCCGTCTACGATATCCTCCGGATGGTCCAGTCCCATGTCATGAAGGTAGTAGGCCAGGCCGTCGGTCAGGTCGTCGAGGATGTCGAAACCGTAGTGCATCACCGCGGTGCAGAACTGGACCGTGGTCGCGCCCACGAGCATGCACTCCACTGCGTCCCACCAGGTCGCAGGGCCGCCGGTGGCGGTGATCGGCATGCCGGTGCCCCGGCGGATCTCCGCCAGGGTCCGCAGGGTCTGGTTCTTGATCGCCGGGCCAGACATGCCGCTGTACGTGGACACTCCACCCACGTCCGGGTGCGGGACCTTGGAGTAGACGTTGATCCCCATGAGGGAGGGGATCGTGTTGGCCGCGCAGATCCCGTCCGCGCCCCCCTCCTTCACCGCCATGGCGGACTTCACGATGCTCGTGACCTGGGGCGAGATCTTGATCACCACGGGCACCCGCTCGGCGGCCTCCTTTACCCAGCCTGCGACGCGCCGCGTCGCATCTATGCTCTGGGACAGCATCATGCCGGGCTCCTCGCCCATGCTGCCCTGGGGGCAGGAGAAGCTGCACTCGATCATGTCCACGCCCCCCGCCTCGAGGCGATGCACGAGGCCCTGCCACTGGTCCTTGCTGCCGCCCATGATGGACGCGATCACGACCCGGCGATCCCCGTACTCCTTCTTGAGCGCGTAGACCCGCTTTTCGACCTCGTCGATGGGGTGTTCGGAGATCAGGTCGATGTTGCCCATCGCGACGAGGCGATCTCCGGCGTGGTCCATGCCGGACATCATCGGGTAGGCGAGGTCCACGGGGTTCTCGGGCACGGACGTGGTCTTGAGGACCGCGCCGGCCCAGCCGGCGTCGAAGCCCCGCCGGACCATGTCCAGATCATCCGTAGGGGGGGCCGCGGCGAGGACGAAGGGGTTGTCGAAGCGAACGCCGAGGAAGTCGACGGAGAGGTCTTTGCCTTTGACGATCATGCGACACCTCCGTGGAGAGCTAAACCGAGCGAAGCGATGATCGCACGGGCCGCGTCGCGGCCTTCCGCCACGCTCCCCACCACCGTGCCGCCGCCGCGGAGCCGTAGATCTCCAGCAGCCCAGACGCGGTCTCGGGAGGTCTTGCCCGTTTCATCGGTGACCACCCGCCCCCACTTTGTGTCGAGGCCACTGAGGAGGGGCACGGTGGCCGCCTCCGGCTGCTGGCCTGCGGCGATGAGGACTGAGTCAGCGGGGAGGCGGAATTCCGAGCCCGCCAGGTCTTCCATCGCGCCGCTCGCATCCCACTGAACCCGGTGTCCGCGTACCGCAGTCACCCGGCCGTTCAAGCCTTCGATCTCGTCCGGTACTGCACAAGTGAGGAACGAGACTCCATGGCCCAGGGCTGTGTCGAACTCTCCAGGCGCTGCGTGACGGATCGAGCCCGTGCCCCGGCGGCTGGTGACCTCCACTGCGCGGGCGCCGATTCGGAGGGCGTGCTCAGCGAGGTCCATGCCCACCTGGCCGGCGCCCAGGATCACCACTCGCCCCCCCAGAGGGAGTCGTGCAGCGGCGCTCTCAAGGTCCGTGTTCACCGCGGCGATGAAGTCCAGACCCAAGTGCACCCCCTCCAGGTCTTCCCCCGGGAGGCCGGCGCCCTTGCCCTTGCCGAGGCCCCCGCCCAGGACCACAGCGTCGAAGTCCTCCAGGAGCGCGTCGAGGCCGTTGGCGGCTTCTCCCAGGCGGAACTCGACCCCCAGGCCCTCGACGAAGGCTACGTCACGGTTCACCACCGCGTCTGCGCAGCGGAACCGTGGGACCCCGTAGTTGACCATGCCGCCGGCCCGATCCCGGGCCTCGAAGACCACGGCCCGCACGCCGGCCCGGGCCAGCTCAGCTGCCGCGCCGAGTCCGGCGGGCCCGGAGCCCACCACCGCGACCCTGTGATCGGTCCATGAGACCTCGGCAGCGGGCGGCGCCGGGGTTCGCTCCTCCGCGTCGGCCGCATAGCGCTGGAGCACGCCGATGGCTATCGGGGCGCCATGGAGCGCATGCGCGCTGCAGGCCCCTTCGCAGAGGTTTTCGTGGGGACAGATGGTGCCGCAGGTCCCGGCCAGCACGTTGCTGCGCCGTATCAGATCCAGGGCACGGCGCTCGTTCCGGAACCGTATCGCCCGAATGAAGCGCATCGCATCGACCCCTGCCGGGCAGGCCGCGGTGCAGGGTGCGTCTTCACATAGGAGGCAGCGGGAGGCCTCCAAGCGCGCCATGGCCGGGGTCAGCCGGCGCACCTGCTCTTCATACGTGAATTCCATGGGATCTCCTCTTCCCGATGACGAACGCCCATATTCTGCATGGATCTTGAATTTTTTCCAGGACGGGAGCCTCTCCTATAATCAGGTTGACCCCTGTTAAGAGGGGAGAGGTGTGCGCGCGTACGGGTGGGCGCTCGCGTTACGGGCGTACCGCCGCTGACCGGAGGGAGCATGAGCGAACGAAGCAAGGGGAAGACGGCAGGGCGTAGCGGCGCTATGCGGGTGCTCAAGACCGGGGTGATCGTCGTCGGGCAGGTGCTCCTGTTCCTGGCGACCCTGGTCATGGTCCTCTACTTCAGCCCCAGCGTACAGGGAATCAGGGCGCCTCTGCTGGCCATGGCCCTGGAAGGCCGATCGGTGCACCTGGTCTTCGAGGGCGCCGTCTCCTCGCCGATCCATGGCCGCCTCGGGGTGGCCCATCCGGCGCTCCTTGATGACGACGACCGGGAAGTCCTGAAGGCCGAGCTCGTCGAGATCAGCGGCGCAGGCTGGCGCAACGGCGGCCCTGCTGTGGCGTCGGTCCTCCTGAAGAAGCCCGAGGTCAACGTGTTCCTCGCGCCGGACGGCAGCCTCTCGCTCATGTACCTGCTCAAGGAGAAGAAGCGCAAGAAGCGCAAGAAGGAGAAGGGCTCCTGGACCGTGGAGTCCCTCCGAGTACAGGAGGGGTTTATCACCGTCGACCTTCCCCTGGTGACGGCCCACATCGGACCCTTGCATGCCACCGGAAGCCTGGCGGAGGTGAAGGGCGTGTCTAAAGGCGACATCGAGCTCAAGATAGACCGCATCGCCGTGGAGCTGAGAGGCCGCTCGTCATTGGCGGCCGTCCTGGACGCGCTGGGCTGGACCCCCGAGCGCCTCTCTTCCCTGGGACCGGTGGAGGTCCGCGCAGCCTGGGATGGCAACCGATTCTCCATCGAGAAGGCGTCCGCAAGTGTCAAACCCCTGGACCTGTCCATCGAGGCTACCGTGGATCTCGACGAGCTCGTCATGGACACGACGGTGGTCGGCACCTGGGATGGGGAGGAACTCCTTCAGCTGGCCGTGGGCCTCTCTCCGAAGACCGTCCGGACTGCGATGCGCCTTGATCCCCCGGATATCGACGCGCTGCCACCGCTGGAGGGCGTGACCCTGCGGAGGTTCGAGGCCGGGTCAACGACCCTCCAGGCCGGCGGCCGGGAGGCGGTCCTGAAGATCGACGAGATCAACCTTGGGGCCGTGCAATACGGCGATATCCAACTGGGCGACCTCTCCCTCGAGGGTGAGGTCATCCTCCGCCTGGCCGAGGAGGATCTGGCAGCCGCCTGGGCCGGGTTCTGGAGCGACGCCTCCTTCGCGGAGATGCTGACCCGGTTCAAGCCCGTCCTGAACCTGAAGTTGAACTCCAGGGTGGGCGCGGTTTCCGATGGCGAGCTGGCCCTGGCCCCGGACCTCCAGGTCGAAGTGGACGCCGGCTTCACCGCCCCCATGACCCTGGATCTGCGGGCTGTCCGCTTGAAGAGCGCGTTCGGCCAGGCGCGGCTGCACGCTCGTCTGGCCCCGAAGCCCCCATTGGGCCTCCCCGGATACGGTGGGACGCTTCGTCTCGAGGGCATCGACCTGGCCGCGATCAAGGAGAATGTGGAGGTGCCGTCCATTTTGGAGCGCTTCCTTTCGGGGCACCTGGAGGGGGAAGTGGTCTTCGAGGGGAGCGTCGTGGAGCCTGAGCGGCTCTCCCTGGTCAGGTGTGCCTTCAGCATCGTCGACGGCGTGTCTCCCATCGGGGTCCGCTGTCCGGACGGTGGCACCGTCGTCGATCTGACCCAGGCCCCCCAGGTAGGTCCCATGACCCTGTTCAAGAAGGAGATCCCCTGGGGGGACGGTAAGCTCCTCCTCGGACCCCCCAAGGAGGCGGCGACGCCGTAAGGAATGGGACCTTTACACCCACGCCGGATTCTCCGGACCGCCTGGCACTTGGTCTTCGCGGTGGTGGCCCTCGCGTACCTGCTGGCGGTACGGAGCGCCTTGTGGGCGTTCACCCTCCTCCTGATGGTCTACTTTTCCGTGAACGATCCCGGCCTCTCGTCGCAGCTCCTGGGTCTGGTCAACGAAGTGATCCCCGGTACGATCTCCGTCGACCGGATCCACTGGGAACCGTTCCATAGCCGGATCCATGTCCTCGGTGTAGAAATCACCCGGCCCGGTGATGTACCGGTGATCCAGGTGGAGCGGGTGTCCACGGACATGCGCCTCGGGTCGCTGATCGCGCACCTCTTCATCGGGGGGAAGGAGGATCCTCTCCCTTTGATCTTCGATAGTACCCTGGTGCGCGACGCAGTGGTGGATCTGGAGTTCCGTGACGAGGGTCTCCTGCTGGTGTCCGCGTTCTCCGATCCCGATGAACCTCCGTCCCCCGAGCCCTCTCCGATCAAGCTCCAGATGCACGACATCCGCATCGAGGACACCCAGGTGCGCCTCGACTTCGACCAGTCGTGGGGACTCCTGGTGCGGGATGTGGACCTGGATGCGGAGGTGGGTCTCCTGGACGAGGTCGTCACCGTTGAGGCGCGGGACCTCCACACAGATTTCGTGGAGCTGCTCGGCAGCCTCCCGCTACCCGAATCCCTCGAGTTTCTGTCGAGTCCTGTTCAAGGCTTCCGTGCGTCCCGCTTCCACCTCCACGGCAACTCCTTCGAGGTCGTGGACGCCTCGGGTCGGGCGCAACGGTTCGACTTCCGACTCAGCGGAACCATGGACTACACCCCCGAGAGGCCCCTCTCCCTGGAGTCCGTCGCCGTGGTCCACCTGCCCGACCCGACCGTGCTCGGAGAGATCACCGGCGGCGCGGTAACCGGCGCGCTCGACGCCGCGGTGGAGGTGAGTGGGCCCCTGGAGGCGGCCCGCCTCGAGGTGTCCCTGCGCAGTCCGCGGCTGGAGGTCCTCGGCGTCCCCTTCGACGAAGTGGACGGCGCGGTCTCCCTGAGCCTCACTGACCCGACCCTCGTTCGGGTTCGGCGCCTGGGGTGCTGGTACCACGCGGGTCGGCTCGACGCGGAGGATATGCTGGTCCATGCGATTCCCGTTCCGGGAGAGCTTGTGCGTCTCGGCGGCCTCGCCTGCGTGGAAGGCGTGGACCCAGCCGCGGCGGCCCTCGAGTTCGGTGAGTACGACATTCGGTCCCTGAGCCCCCTCCTGGACGGGGCGATGAGTGGCTGTGTGGGTCTCAGAAATCTGCGCGTCACCGATGACGATGTGTCCATGGACCTGGCCTTGGACATGGTCATGGGTTCGGAGGTCGATCCACGGACCGGCCTCGGCGCAGCCTGGTCTGCGGAGGGGGACCTGTCCCTGGACATCGGGGGCGCCGAGACCCCCGGGCTCGAGATCCTCGCAGGGCCGGACCGGGTCGTCCTCGAGGGCGGTATCCGGTGGGATCCTGAGCTATCCTTCGACCTCACCGCAGAGGCCAGGAGCCCGGCGATCGCCAGACACCTCGGGGCCCTGGACGTTCCCGATATCGACGGGAATGTCATGGTCCACAGGCTGGCCCTGCGTGGCACCCTTGACAGGCCCGCAGTGGATCTGGAGGCCACGGTGGAGGAGCTGCGCACCCCGATGCTGGACCTGGCCCAGGTGGATCTGGACGCGCGCCTCATGGACGGCGACCTCGTGATTCGTCGCCTCGCATGGGCCGATCCCCTCACGGACGGCGCTATCATGGGGGACATGGTCCGATTGATCGGCCCGGGACCCCGGATCCTCAAGTCGCCTTGGCGGGTGGGAGTCGAGGCCATTGCCCCGATCCGGGTACCCCTGGATCTCCTCGCCCCCGACGAGGGGATTCTCGGGCAGGTCCGCCTGGACAGCCTCTTCGTGGACGGCCGCATCGGAACCCGGGCGTACCACCTCCTTCGCGACCTGCGGGTCGCCGGTGAGGGCATCGTGACGGACCTGGTTTCTCCCGTAGGCGCTGCGAAGCGCGCCGCGGTGCAGTTCAGCGTGGAGACGCACAGCGAACACTGTATCGGCGAGCCACGCATCGGGGCGTCGGTGCAACTCCAGGGGGAGGGCCTCGAAGTCGCAGGTATCCAGGTGGGCGTAGCGGAGGCCTCAGCCACGGTCCACGGGATCCCCATGGACTTCGATCTGAGCACCTTCTCTACGATCCATGGCGACGTCACCGTCGAAGCCCGGGGGATCGAGAAGGGCTTCCTTGCATTCCAGGACCTGGCGGTGGATCTCCACTATCCCGAGGACGGCGACGCTGTCCTCACAGGCAAGGTGCAGGTCACCCGCGGGGTAGGCGCTCGCATCGAGGGGCTGCTGGCCCGGGAGGACCAGCATGGCTACGCCCAGCTCCGGTTCGACAGGATGCCCGTGCGGTCCGTGCCCCTGCCCAAGTCGGTCCGAAGGGATCTGGATCCGATCCGGGAGGCATTGATCACCGGACAGGTGCGGTTGGACTGGCCAGCCCTCGAGCCCTTGCTCGAACTGCCTGTACGAAAGATCCTGCCCAGCCTGACCATGCGCGGAGACCTGAAGGCCGAACACCTCGAGACCCTGCCC
>CAZNWW010000155.1:0-7934 GCA_964576155.1 uncultured Myxococcales bacterium
GAATGCCCCGAGTGGGCGGAGTGCGGCAGCGACGACTGCGGCGGCCTCTGCGGTGTCTGCGACAACGACGAGGCCTGCGTTGACAGCGAGTGCACGACCAGCCTCTCTTGCGTCCAGATGCAGCAATGCTATTGGCAATGTGGGGGCAACGAGGAATGCGGGCAGGATTGCTGGGCGGACGCAAGCGTGGCAGCGCAGCTCCAATGGATGGCCACCATGCAATGCATCTCGGCCACCTGCGGGCAGCCGCCCTCGGAGGGTTGCTGGCAGAGCGCTATCGGGGTTGACGGTGCCTGTCAGGACGAGTGGAATGCCTGCCAGAGCTGCACCCCGGAATGTGAAGGGCTGCAATGCGGAGCTGACGCCTGCGGGGGTTCCTGCGGCACATGTCCCGCCGGCTACGCCTGCGATCAGCACGGCTACTGCCTATGTGCGCCGCAATGCGACGGCAAGGCATGCGGCCCGGACGGCTGCGGCGGACAATGCGGATTCTGCCCGGTCGGGGACGTATGCAACTACCTCGGTGCTTGTGTCTGCATGCCCGACTGCGAGGACAAGGAATGCGGCTCTGACGGCTGCGGCGGGTCTTGTGGCTACTGCCCCCCCGGCGGCACCTGCACGTCAGACGGTTTCTGTGAAGAGCAGACGTGCCCACCGGGGCAGATCCCGGATTGTGCAGACAACTGCGCCCCAGCTGAATGGATAGGGGACGGCTTCTGCGATATGGAACAAAGCGAGTTCGGCGCCGACTTCTACTGCGCGGAGTACGACTGGGACGGAGGAGACTGCGAAGAGGACAACTGCGGCAACCAGTATTGCCAGGAGTATCTCGACGAAGACTGCGAGTCCTGTCCCGAGGACTGCGGCCCCTGCGGGGGTGAATGCGACCAACCGGGCTTCATCCAGGACTGCGACAAGAAGTGTCGCCCCGAATGGCTCCTGGGCAATGGAGTCTGCAACCAGGGCCAGGGCGGCGGTCCCGGCGGCGGTGCAAACTACAACTGTGAGTATTTCGATTGGGACGAAGGGGACTGCGACCCCGAGCCCTTCGACTGCGGCGACGGATGGTGCGGCTACCAGTTCGGTGAGGACTGCGAGTCTTGTCCCGAGGACTGCGGTCCGTGCTCCGATGGTGACTGCTGCGTCGCACATGACGGCCCCGGCTGCGAGGACTCTGATATAGTGGAATGCGTCTGCTCCTTCGACTCCTTCTGCTGCGAAGCCTATTGGGACGAAATCTGCGTCGACGAGGCCATCGAGGACTGCGGAATGTGGTGGTGCGAGGGCGACTGGTGCGACGAGATCTGCCAGGAGTTCGAGTGCGGCGAGTGGGAAGACTGCAATTGCGGCGGCTGTCCGTATGGCATGCAATGTCAGGATGGTATGTGCCAGGATACGGATCCGCTATGCGAAGCCCTCTGCCAGTTCGCCGAATGCGGCCAGATCGGTCCCTGCGATTGTGGTGGGTGCCCGTGGGGTGAGGAGTGCGTCCAGGGCCAATGTGGCGGCGGCCCGGATTGTGACGAGGTCTGCTGGGGCAAGCAATGCGGCGAGTTCGACGGCTGCTGGTGTGGAGCGTGCCCGCCCAACGGATGGTGCAATGACGACGGCATGTGCGTAGTCGAGGGGGACGGCTGGAGCTGCCAGGAGTTGGTCGAGTGCGCCTTCGACTGCGGCTTCGGCGCCACCTGCATCTTCGACTGCTACAGCGAGGGCTCCGAGACCGGACAGGCCCAGTTCCAGGAGCTCTCCCTCTGCGTCCTGCAGTTCTGTGGTGCGCCTGACACGAGCTGCTTCGAAGAGGCCGCCTCCGGTCCCTGCGCCGAAGCCTTCCAGGCTTGTTTCTAAAAAATCAGTCGGAAGAACAACAGCGGAAACCGAGGAAATCGTAGCCGGTGTTGTCGGTGACGCCGCTGCGATGGGATGCGCGGAGGGTATCGCCGAAGTTGGCGAAGCTGCCGCCACGATCCATCTTGAAGTTCATGAGACAGTCGACGGACCAGGCAGACCCATCGGGGGGTGCCGCGGTGTAGTTGTCGTGCCAGCAGTCCTCGACCCACTCGTAGACATTACCGGCCATGTCCAGCGCGCCGTAGGGGCTTGCTCCGTCCGGCTTCGATCCCACGGGCCAGGTGGTCCCAAGGCCACAGCCGAAGTCCCCGTTGTTGTACACGGCGAGGTCACAGGTCGGCTCCTCGTCGCCCCAGGGATGGATCCGTCCGTCATCTCCTCTCGCGGCCTTCTCCCACTCGGACTCGCTGCAGAGACGCTTCCCGGCCCAGGTGCAGTAGTCCTTGGCCTGGAACCAGTCGACGCAGTTGACGGGATGTTCATCATAACCGTCGACCGCCCAGTTGCACTGGCCGCCGGTTCCGGGAACGCTGCAATTCCCTGCGGTGATACACTCACCGTAGGCCTCGACCGTGACCTCGGTCAGGTCGATCCGGAATCCCTGGATCAGGACCGCATGATAGGGCAACTCGGAGCCGTCTGCTGAGCAGGAGGTGTCGGTCGCAGCGTTACATCCCATGAGAAAGGGCCCGACGAGGACGCCGACCATCCCGGTGGGGGTGCAGACCCCGTTGTCGCAGAGCTCGTCGGGGCCACCGCAGACGGCGCCCTCTTCGGCTGGTGAGTATGCGCAGCCGTCCGTCCCGTCGCAGACATCTGCGGTGCAGATGCTCTCGTCATCGCAGGCCACGTCGGTGGTCACGTTCTCGCACCCGCTCTCCAGGACACAGGCATCGGCGGTGCAATCGATGTCGTCGTCGCAGACATCGTCGTCCGGTGTGTTCGTGCACCCGTCAACGGGGTCGCAGGCGTCCACCGTGCACCCGACTTCGTCATCGCAGTCGACCTCGTTCGAGGTGAAGGTGCAGGCCCCGTCATCGCACCCGTCGTCGGTGCATACGTCATCATCGTCGCAGACCCCGCAGACATCACCGCAGCCGTCGTCGCCGCAGTCCTTGCCATCGCAATCCGGCTGACAGGTGTCCGGGGGGGTGTCCGGAGGAATGTCCAAGGGAATGTCCAAGGGAATGTCCAAGGGAATGTCCATGGGGATGTCCCACTGGATATCCCACTGAATGTCCCACTGTATCTCCCACGGGATGTCCATCGGACTGTCCGAGGGAATGTCGATTGGGGCATCGACAGGAGTGTCGGACGGGATGTCGCTCGGTGGAACGTCCATGTGAACATCCAGTAAGATGTCACCATCGACATCGCCGGGCACGACGTCAATGTCCGGGAGCTCGATAATCACGGCGTCGTCTCCCATCCCCCCGCCGCCACCACACGCTGCGAGCATGAACACCGAGCAGATGATGACTAGCTGGAGCCTCATATTTCCTCCTCTCCCCGGGTCTCAGGCCGGGCGCTGGGGTCTTCGAGCTTCTCCTCGAAACGTGCCACGCGATCATCCAGCAGAGTATGCTGCCCGGGCGCGGGACTCAATGGCAGTTTGCATGTACCATGGATGCCATGAACATCCTATCACGCCGAGCCTTGATCCTCCTCCTCATCTTCTGCTTCGCATCGACTGCCTCAGCCGCAGACGGCAGGATAGATGGCCTGAAGCGTCATCCTGCACCGGCACGGCTCATCGCGCTCGGCGACATCCATGGAGACTACGACGCAATCAATGCTGCGCTCAGATTGGGCGGCGCCATCGACGAAGAGGCCCGTTGGATCGGAGGGGATCTCTGGGTAGTGCACACAGGGGACTACATGGATCGAGGCGGCGGAGAGCTGAAGATAATCCAACTCCTGGAGCGGCTGGAGAGAGAGGCCGCACTGGCCGGTGGGAGGGTCATCGTCCTCAACGCCAACCACGAGATCATCAACGTGGATTGGATCTTCCGTTACGTCACCGACGAGGGCTTCGCTGCCTTCCGCGGAGTCACCGGTCTCGACCTGGAGCACCCGAAGGTGGCCGCGCTCCCTCAGAAGAAACGACACCGCGCCGCCGCGTTCATGCCTGGCGGGCCCTTCGCCAGGCGCCTCGCAAATAACTCCATCTACGCAATCGTCGGTGAGACGGTCTTCGTCCATGCGGGGATTTCGCCGGCGCGCGTCAAGAAGGGCCTCGAGCGAATCAACGCTGAGATGCGAGACTGGATGCTCGGGAAGAGCGAGTCGTGCCCGGATGTCCTCAAGGGGCACCGGGCGCCGGTCTGGATGCGGGACTACTCGCGCACCGACGGCCCGGCGGATTGTGAGCAACTCTCCCAGGCCCTGACCCTGCTCGGGGTGACCCGGATGGTTGTCGGGCACACGGTGCAGGAGCACATCAACTCCGCCTGTGATGGGCGGATCTGGCGTATTGACACGGGAATGTCCAAACATTACGGCGGCCCCATAGAGGTACTCGAGATTACTCCGGACGGTGTCCGGGCACTGCGATAGGAGGTCGGGATGCTAACAAAGATCATACTGACCCTCGCCGGGGTCCTCGCTGTAATCGTCGCTGCGATCCTCTTCGCCCTCGGCGTACGCGAGGTCCGGAGCAGTCAGCGGGGCCTCCTGGGAGGTTTTCTTGGCCTTGTCGGGATCCTCCTGACCCTCTGGTCCCCGCGGCCAGCCGCCGCCGATGTTTCCCTGCGTGGCACCAGCTTGGCGCTGGCGCAGCTGCTCGTGGCCGAGGACACGGACTGGGCCTCCACTTCGGAGTGGAAGGCCGTGATAGCGTTCTGGGATGCCTCTGAGATCCTCGAGGAGAAGGGGAGGGCTGCCAGCCAGGCGGATATCGAGGCGCTTCGCGCAGATTCTGAGAAGATACTGGCGGACCTCGAGGTGCTCGCCGGAAAGGGAGGTATGCCAGCCGCCACCCTCGGGGCGACCAGGGCGATCATCGACCGACAGGTATGGCACATCAACCGACAACGTGCGACGTGCTACAAGCCGGCGTCAATCGGGCACCGCCGATTGAACAACCTGGCGCGCCGCATCACGCTCCTCGAACAGCTCCGCGAAGGCGGCAAGATCGACGCCTGGCTATACGAGCGCGCCATGGACGGCTTCACCGTGGACACCGACCCCAGTGTTCCCGACATGGACTCGAGAAAGCTGATCATCGAGCGCTCCAAGATTGCCATGGAGCACGCGCTGGTGGTCCAGCGACTCCTGGACGAAAGACGACTGTCCAGGTTCCTCATCTCCCCCGAATGGAAGGCAATGCGGGCAGACTTGGCGCCGATGTTCGGCGGCGAGACCCTCCCTGAAGCAGTCACCGCAGGCCTGAACTCGGCGCTTCAGCCCCAGGTCGCTGTAGGGAACCTCTCCGAGGCCGCGCTGGACCACCTGGGGCACCTCCTCGGCCTCTCGGGTCATAACAAGCTCTTCAAGAGGATCCTCGGGAGTATCTCGAAGGACGACGCGTCCACCCGCAAGGAGAACCTCAACGCGCTCGCCAGCCTGGCATTCGACGGCTGGGCGCGGGAGCGCGGCGTTCCGGCCGCGGATGATCCGGCATTGCTCCTGGAGATATCAGAGGTCTATGACCTGCTCCGATCCCTGGCGCCGGTGCGCTGAGGAGATGGGCCTCCTGGATCGGCTCCGGAGACGCAGCGGCGCATCCCGAGGGATCCGCCAGGCCTCGGTGATCCTCGAGGTGACCACCCGCTGCAACCTGCGCTGCCGGTATTGTTACAATGTGTGGAACGGGCGTGATTATCCTCGGGGCGAGCTGGACACGCCAAGCATGCGACGCCTCGTCTCTCGAATCTGCGGGCAGACCGGCTGTGACCTCTTGACCTTCACCGGGGGAGAACCTCTCCTGCGTGGCGACCTCGAGGAACTGGTGCGCCACGCACGGAAGGAGGGCGTCGGGGTCAACCTGATCACCAACGGGATCCTCCTGGAGCCGGCGAGGACGGCGGCGCTGGTGGACGCTGGCGTGGGACTCTTCGAGACGCCGCTCCTGGGGTCGGAGCGACGCCTGGCGATGGACCTCCATGGCGACGATGCGCTCAGCGCTACCCAGGAGGCGATCCTCCTGATCCGCGAAGCCGGCGGAGAGGTGGTCACCGCGTTCGTCGCTACAGCATTGAACATCCACCAGGCCCTCGACGCAGCAGAGATCTCTTTTGCGCTCGGCGCGGCAGGGATGATGTTCAATCGCTTCAATCCTGGCGGGCGAGGCTGCCGCGATGCGGACGCGCTCATGCCCCCCCCAGATGCCCTGGCCGTGGCCCTCGAGGCCCTGAACGGTTTCTCCGAGGACACCGGCTTTCCAGTGAGCTGCTCCATCCCGATTCATCCCTGCATCCTCGACGTCAGCCCCTACCGGAACCTCTCCTTCGGATTCTGCGCAGCGGCGACGCCCCGTGCCTATTACACAGTGGATCCCATGGGGAACCTGCGCATGTGCAACCACAGTCCGGGGATCCTCGGGGACCTGAACAGCGAGGATTTCGCCGTCCTCACGGCGCAGGACCGGATTGCACCGTTCATCGATCCCGTCCCCGAAGATTGCATCGGCTGCGCCCGTCTCTCCGACTGCCGGTGCGGCTGCCGAGCCGGTGCGGAGTCCTGCTACGGTACCCTTTCCTTGCCCGATCCCTACCTGCGAAGGTTTGGGACGGGCCCCATCATGGAGGATTCGCCATGATCCGAGAGCTACTCTTCGCGTTGGTCTGCGCCCTTGCCTCGGGCTCAGCGGATGCCCGACCGGCCCTGAAGGCCACCACCCGGGCGTTACTCGCCCTCACCGGCGCAGAGACGCCGGCCTGGGCCAGGAGCGCTGCATGGAAGGCCGTCATCGATGTATGGAACAAGCTGATAGCCTTCGAGAAGGCGACCAACCCGATGGAAACCACGGCTCAGGACATCAAGCAGCTCCAGTCCTCGGTGGACGCGGCGGTTGCGGGCCTCCAGGCCGAGGGTGCCAAGGGCGCCTTTGGCGCCCCGACTATCGAGGTGGTGAAGGCGATCCTCGAAACCCAGATCCAGCACATCGACCGTCTGAGGGCCTCCTGCTATGAGCCCATGCCCCTGGGGTACGCAAAGCGGGAAGCGCTCCAGGCCAGGCTGCCGCTGCTGAAGAAGCTACACGCCGCTGGGAAGGTGGACACCTGGCTCTACGAACGTGCGCTGAAGGGCATCGAGAACCACCTGCGCGACACCGGCGAGGACGGCGGAAGCTACACCAAGGAGATCAAGAAGCTGTCCGAGGCGGCCATGTCCGAAGCCCTCTTCGTTCAGCGCGCCTTCGATGAGTATCGCCTGGCCGCAGCGGCCGACACCGAGGCCTGGAAGGCACTCAAGACCGACGCCGCGCCGCTGTTCGGGAGTTCGGGTTCGAAGGCCATCGTGGCTGCGCCGGACATCAAGGGGGCGTCTCCAGGATCTCATCAAGGAAGGTCTCGTGGCACCCAGGGCCGCAGAAATTCTGGCAGAAGTCCTCGTTGAAGTCTCCGGCCACCTCCTGGCGTCGGGCCCCGACGCGCCGACCTGCTACAAGATGAACCAGATGGGTATTGACCGAATGAAGCTACGGGATGCGCTGGCAACCTCTGTCGCAGCCGTCACAGACCTCCCGAAGGAAGACGCGGCCTGGGAGGCTGCGCTGGCTGGTTTCAGCGATGCCCTCTGGGGCGTCGTCGGGGCAGGCGCCGATGACTTCTCGTCCAAGGACGACCCTGCCTGGCGCCTCCTGAGCGCGGAGGTCTTCGATCTGGTCCGTCACCTCGCCCCGTGACGACGCCGGATTCTTGCGGTTTCAGACTGCCATGATAGAAAGGGCGACGGAAGCAAACCTGCAAGGAGGCGTCCCATGCGTAAGACGTTGATGAGCAGCATCCTGGTCGTGGGCCTGGCCCTTGTCTGGGCGGCCCCGGCGCAGGCGGAGCTGGGTCGTACCCTCTATGGGAAGAGTGGTGTTTGGACCCTCGGGGGCGAGCTGGCCTTCGATATAGACTTTTCGAAGCAGCACA
>CAZNWW010000156.1:0-7924 GCA_964576155.1 uncultured Myxococcales bacterium
CCCGCTGCAGGGCTCGGAACGAGCGGTCCAGGAGCCGCGCCTCGAGCTCGGGGTTGTTCTTGGTCATGTTCATCCGCATCTGCGCCCAGTTCTCGTCGGTGCGCTCCATGCCGATGTACTTCATCCGGCTGCGGACCTTGTCGGAGACCGCGTCCCGGATCCGACCTTGCGCGTCCTCGATGGAGGACGGCGGCGGATTGTTGTTGATGGACAGCGTCGGACCGTAGAGTTCGTCCTCCTTGTCCATGGCCTCCGCAGTGGTCATGTAATCCTTGGCGCCGGCCAGGTACTCCACCACGTCGGCCGCGTAGTTGGCCTGCCGCAGCATGACCGCTGTGTAGATGTGTGCGTTCCCGCTGATGATCTTCCCCGTGAGGGGATCGTAGGAGGGCGGTCCATAACCCAGGAGGCCGTAGCCGTTGGGCTCGTTGACGGCGTGGACGTAGCTGTACCGCAGATCGCCGTGGTACTTCACGTAGTTCATGTCCAGGCAGGCCGGGTCGTCGTACAACGCCACGGGGAGGCCCGCGTCGATAGCGTCCTGCGCTGCCTGGTTGTTGTTCTCGCAGACCACGAACATGCCGCTCTCGGGCACAGCGTCGGCGCCCTTGAAGTGGGTGACGATGTCGTCGAGGGGCCTCGACCATTCCTGGGCGAGTTCCATCATATCGGGCACGAACTCCCGGGGGAAGGTGCGGTTGAGGTAGTAGGCAATCGGCTTCGGGGTCATCTTGGCGTAGTCGGGGGTCCCGTCGGCCTTGAGGATCCACTCTTCCCACATGTCGTGACGGTTCACGTACCGGATCGCGCCGGTGTAGGTGGTGGCGTAGTGCTCATCCCAGTATGCCCGCTCGGCCCTAAAGAAGCCGAACTTGCCGATCATGTGGTCGTCGTACTTCAGGGGCACGTAGGTGTCCGTGGGGTCCACCTTCATGAAGGCCGTGCGGATCTCGACCTGCTCGGAGGTGCACTCATAGATGCCGCCGATGTACCAGGGGTAGTAGAAGCAGATCGGGATGTCGTAGCCGTAGTAGTCGTTGTAGAGCACCGGCGCAGCGAAGATGTACTTGCCCACGTAGTCGAAGTAGGTGGGCGGTGTTTCGTTCTCACCGTTCTCACGGAACATGCGGAAGTTCAGACCCTCGGGGCCCGAGTCTCCCTCGTAGACGGTGACGTTGACGTCTTCGAGGAGCCCGCCGAGGCTGAAGGAGAAGTTGTCCACCTGGGTGTCGGCCCAGTTGACCCGCATGAACCCGCGCTCGTACCAGAACAGGTCGTCGTCGTTCTCAACGAGGACGTTGGTCCTCTCGCCGGTGGCGTCGTTGTACTCGTACCGGATGTCGAAGTGGGAGTCGACGGGGAACACCGCGATCGGCGCGCCCTTGAACACCAGGCGGGTCGGAATGACGCAGACCGCGTTGTCCTCGGTCCGCTCCGCGTAGGCCTTGGACTCCGCGTGGCCGCAGTACGCCATGGAGTTGGCGAGCTGCTCCTGGCACCACTCGTGCTTGCCCTCTCGGCTGCCGCATTCTTTCGGTTCGCCCTTCTTGGGTTCTTCAAACGTGCCCTCGTCGGGCTTGAGTACCGTACCTACCGCGAACTTCCGATCCCGGGCTTGGTAGGGGTTCGAGGTCCACTCCTCCTTGGCGTCAGCAAGCCAGAGCAGGAGGGGCTGGTCCGCGTCGGACTTCATGCCGTACGTCTGGGAGTTCAGGCTGAACTCGTAGGTCCGGTAGAAGTAGACATAGTCTTCCTGGATCTCGAAGACGCCGCGCTCGGTCTTCCCCGTATCCCCCTCAAAGGTATAGCCCGATGAGTACGGTGTCGTGAGCGTGGTCTGACGGAAGTACCACTCGCCCTCGAGGTCCTGCTTGTCGAGGATGTTTACCTGGGTCCGGTCAATCTCCCCCATGTCCTGGGCACAGCCCGTGAGGAGGAAAGCCAGCGCCGCTACGCCGATAACGATGAACTGGGTATGCTTGAATGATATCATCGTTCCACCTCCTAGTAGTTGATTTCGCCGAAGAGTTCGCAGAGCGTGTAGATCATGTCTGCGAGTTCAACGACCCGGTGGAGTTGCTCTTCGTACTCAGCCTTGGTGATATCGGTCTCGACCGATTCACCCCATTCATACTCCTCGTAGAGGACCTTGAGTCCGTTGGCCCGGCTGAGGAGGTCGTAGGCGGCGTTGAGCCGCTTGGTGTCGTAGTTGGTGGTCCAGGCCCGGTAGGTCTTCTTGCTCCAGGGATCCGTGAAGGTCACGACCTCGGGGGCGAACTGGCCCTGGAACATGTCGAAGCAGGAGCCGTTGCCCTCTATGCAGATCCGCAGCGAATCGATGAAGCCCGGGTCGAAGCCGCCGGGGAGGTAGGTGAACCCGTAGGTGCCCAGGTAGGCCTTGAAGGAGATGCCGTCCACGGAGGGCATCACCCTGGGCCTGTCCGTGGACTCCCCGGGGTGCTTGAAGTCGAAGGCCCGGACAACGCCGTCCTCGACGTAGTGGCTGTAGTGCGAGAGGTCGTCCACCATCATCCCCGCGACGACGTTGGTCAGCTCTGTGTAGAAGGTGGTGTTGAACCCGATGGAGGTCCCGACGCCCACGTCCACCTGCTCGCCGATGTAGTCGCCGATGAAGTAGCCGGTGGAGTCGGTGAGGGTCTGTAGGGCGGCAACCTTCTCCCAGAAGGAGCCGATCCACATAGCGTGGTCGAAGGCGTAATAGCCCGCGTCCTGGTAGTAGGTGGTGTAGGGGAACTTGCCGTCGCCCATGGGGATGTCGAGATCGCTCCCTTCCGCGCCTATGTCGTAGCTGATGTTGACATAGCGGGCGTTCGGGGTGCCCTCGTCCACGAGGGCGTAGGAGCCCGGCGCCGGCGAAGCCATCAGAGTGAGGAGTTGTGTCATTGCGTATTCGCCGGCCTCCCGCACGACGCCCATCGCGTTGCGGTTGTTGAAGAACAACTCCCGGGAAAGGGGGAAGCCGCGGAACATGTTCCAGTAGAGGCCGTACATCCGACCCGCGTCCTGGATCGGCGGCATCCAGCGGGTCAGGATCCGGTTGTAATAGCCCATGGGGTCGCCGCCCTGATAGGCCCAGAGGCGCTCCCGCTTGAACGCATCATAGACGTAGTAGTCGTGCAGCTTGGACCAGGAGTGGTTGAGGATCTCAAGGAAGTCCGCGCCGAGGTCCCACACGTAGGTGTTGAAGGACCCGCGCCAACCGTCGTACGCCGCTTTATATGGCACGATGAAGTAGGTCCGGTCGTAGAGGCCGCGGCTCCAGGAGACGATCATCTGATACTCGAGGCGGGCCTTCTGGTAGGGGACATTGATTCGGCTCAAGTTCTCTTTGACCCCGATGAAGTCGCTGAGCATCTGGAACTGGGAGAAGATCATCCGCCCGTGGTCCTCGGTTCCGTACACGAAGTCCGAGGTCTGCTGGATGGTCTCGCCGGACCAGACCACGTTGACGTCGTACAGTGTGCGATCGAGGACCCGGGTGTCGGTGTAGGTCTCGATGAGCTCGCCGTACCCGAACTTGATGGCCGCCTTGTCGTACTTGCCGAGGCCGTGCAGGTCGAAGTTGACCGTACCGCCGTAGTCCATCATGGAGCTGTACTGGTACTCGGTCCGGGCGTTCTCCACCTCGGTCTGGGTCAGGTGGGCCCGGGGCTCGAGGCCGAAGATCGGGGTAAGAGCCAGGTCCGTCTCCACCACCTCGAACACCGCCTGGCAGTCCACGTCGTCGGTGCAGGTCACTGCGCCGTCTTTACGGCAGGTGTTGGTCTTCGTGTTGCAGGTGTCGTTCTTGACGCAGAAGCCCTTTTCGTCGGGCTGGAGGCCTGCTGTGCAGCCGGTGTTGGCGTCCTTGATCACCTTCGCGCCGCAGCGGCCGAAGCGCTGCTCGACGCTCTTGATGCAGCGCACGTTGGCCTCGTCTTCGTTCAGCGCGTCCACGCACTCCGAGTCTTTCTCGCAGTAAGAGAACTCCGAACGGAAGCCGTAGCAAGTGCCGGAGGGGTCGCCGTGCATGTCCCTGCAGATGCTCTCGCTCTCGTCGTCCTCCCCTTCGCCCTCCGTGGTCACACAGGCGGAGCCTTCCTGGAGGCAGTCGGAATCCGACTGGCATTCGAGCTGACAGACCTGGTTGAAGAAGACGCAGCCGTCCTCCTCGATGATGCACTTCCGGTAGTTCGGCGTGCGCTTGGCGAAGTACTCGTCCTGGAAGTTGTGAATGTCGGTGGATGCGATGAAGTTGTGGCGGAGGCCCACGGTGTGGCCCACCTCGTGGAGGGTCACGCCGTCCATCATTCGCTGGGTCATCTCCCAGTACTCGCAGTCCGAGGCGTTGTCCACGTCGTACTCGATCCAGTTGGCTTGGTCGGAGCAGTACTCCCTGATCTTGAGCGCTGTGCCCAGGATGTTGGCCTCCGCTGACTCGAGCGCGTCGACCGCGTAGTAGTTGTTCTCCGCCAGCTTCCTCAGGCGGTCGTTCTCCTGCTTGATGAAGTCCTTCGTGCCCCAGTGGAGGGGGGACATCTGCGCGGTGTCCATGACCCCGGGCAGCACCGTATCGCCGGTATGCTGCTTGGCCTCGAAGGCCCTGACCACCTCGGAGTTGATCATCATGTCTTCGATCCAGGTGCCCTGAACCTTGGACATTCTGGCCTTGGCGCTCACAGGGTCGAGGCCCTCGGGGAGGCCCTCGTACATGGCCTTGCGCGCAAACTCCGGGTCGGTGAAGACCTTCTTGACGAAGTCGGACTGGAGCTGCTGCTTGACGATCTCCTTCTCCTCCGCGGTCAGCCGCGTCCGGCTGAGCGGCGGGCGCCGCTCGATGTTCTCGAGGGCCTTGGCCCGGACCCAGTTCCGATCGTGAATTGGATCAGCGAGCTCCGCGTGCAGGGAGTCGTACATGCCCCCGGGCGGGTGCGCTTCAATATACTCTTTCACGTACTTGCCCGTAGCGATGCCCTCGACGGTCTTGTCACCGAGCGCCAGATCCAGGAGGTCTTTGGCGTACTGGGAATAGGTGACCATGGGGCCGCCATAGAGGTGGGCGATGCCGTGGTAGAGTTCGCCGGTGTCCGGGTCCGCGGCCGAGGGGCCGTAGCCCAGCGGCGACGCGGTCTGGTCCTCGCCGATCCAGTAGAGGAAGTTGTAGCGAATGTCGCCGTGCTTCTTGATGTCGCCGGGAGCCGGAACCTCCTGGCAGGGGTTCCGCCAGGTGGCCATGTTCTGGTCGAACCACCAGTATCGGCAGTCGTTCCTCTGGGTGCGGTCGATGTCTTCTCCGGGATTGTCGTCCGAGGGCCGGCAGTGGTCGCCGTTCCACACGTTCTCGCAGACAGCGAACATCATTGGCAGCTCGGCGTGGATCTTGGTAAGGCGCTTCATGTCCTCCTGGGTGAGCTCGGTGCGCCAGCCGGAGCACATGCCGATCCCATGATCCGAGTAGCAGGTGATATCGCCGCCGTCCCCGGTTCGAACCAGGACCACCCGGTTCGCGCCCTCACGGGCGCCGGAGTATTCGGTTCCATGGGCATAGCGGACATCACCGGTCCGCAGGCTGCCGTTCAGGGAGTAGTCGACGCCGCCCTGCCCCATGGCCGCATGGACGAAGCGGACGCCTCGTTGGCCGACGTCCATGTGGGTGGCCGCGGCCAGGAAGAGGTCGTAGCTGCCGTCGACCTCGGTGAAGACGAAGGTGCTGACGTTGACCGCCTCGAGGGTCACATCCCGGAGGGTCGCCAGAGTCTCGCCTTCTGCAGTCTTGGCCGTGATCTCCATGGGGCCGTTTGCGGGCATGTTGCATTCGGGGGCCACGAAGAATTCCGAGGAGAGGGGATAGTCGAATGTGGCGCCGGAGCAGAACTCGCCGTCGGGGCCCTCGAGCTTGATTTTTTTCTTCGACTGGCTCAGGTTCACCACCCGTACCAGGGCCTGGCCCGTCACCGTGGTCATCATCTCGTCCTGGGAGATGTGATGGGTGAGGGTGCCGTCCTGGTCGGAGAGATAGACGGTGTAGGCGCCGGATAGCTCCAAGGCCTCGAAGACCGGACCGTCCTTGTCCTCGCAGAACGGTCCCGCCGGGGTGTTCTTGCAGACCTGACCGAGGGGGCAGGGAAGATTCTCCAGGCATTGCCGCTTCTTGGCGCAGAAGTCGGCCTCGCACGAGAACAGGTACTCGAGCGCCTCCCCCTTGTCTTCCTTGCATTCCGCGTCGGCGGAGCAGGGCACGCCGTGGGTATTAATGATGTCGGCATCGAGAAGTGCGTGGGTGGCGCAGTCCGCGTTTGTGTCGCAGTAACGGATATCCGCCAGGTCCTTCTCTGCATAGAGCTTCAGCCACGCAACGGTCTCACCGTAGACGTCGGAGTACTCGCTGGAGGTCGAGTAGGCCGTGCGCAGGAGCTGCTTCGGCCAGGTGGTGTTCATGTGATAGACGATGGGCTGGGGCGTCCGCTGGTCATAGGGGATCGTGTCCCATTCCACGCAATGCCCCTCGACCCACCACTGGTCCACCATGCAGTGGACCTGGCCGTCGTGGAGGCCCTCGCAGTCCTCGTCCCACAAGCAGGGGATCAGCCCCAGCCCATCCTCGGTCTCCGGATCCGGAATCGGGGTACCGGTCCGGGAGTTCTCCCAGAGGTTCCAGCGGTTGGCCAGCCAGATCTTGCCCTCGAGGAGGATGCCGTGGTTGACGTCGTATCCGTACTTCTCCGTCAAGAAGTAGCCGAAGCGGTCTTGGTGGTCGTACTCGGGGTACCGCAGGGGGACGTAGTCGTTGTTCGGGTCCACCTTGCGGAAGGAGGTGCGGGACTTGATCACAGCGCCGGCGCAGTCGTAGGGGGCGATGCCGTAGATGGAGCAGGAGGAGGCGCTCGCCGGCTGCGCGTGGAGCTTGGTGACGAAGTTTATTGAATCGTCCGTCATCTCGAACGCGTCGGGGTTGTCGATCTCGTACTCCTGGACGTAGAAGTCCACATCGTTGGAGTCCACGGACGCCAGGAACATGAGGTCCGCGACCGCGGTGTCGGACCAATCCACCCGAATGTACTCGCGCTCGTACCAGTAATTGTCATCCTCGTCCTCGACGATGACGTTGTCCTGGTCGCCGGTCGCCTCGTTGTACCGGCGGATCACGTCGAAATGGCTGGTGATCGCGTAGGCCGCTACTGGCTGGCCCACATAGATCTCCATGAACTCGTCGCTCTTGCCCTCGTCCCAATAGTTCCGGATCTGGGACTTCTTCCAGGGCTTCTCCGCGCCCTCGATGTAGACCTCGGAGATCGGGTAGGCGATGAGGTAGTCTTCCTGGATGTCGAAGATCACCTTGACGCCGCCGCCGAAGTTCATCTCGCCGTTGAACGTGAACGGCGTGGGCACAGGCGCGTCCACCACGGTCATGACCATGTACCAGACGCCCCGGAGAGCCGACTTCTTGATCTTGTCGGGCTCCGTGCGATCGATGTCACCGACCTCGGTGGCGCAGCCTACCAGCCAAAGCGCCAGGACCGCCAACAGCCCGACGCGCATGAAATGCCTAGCGTGCCCCATGAATTCGACCTCCTGCTTCCGATATCCCATCATAAAACCGTCTGCCTAGTAGCGGGCGCCCACCGAGAGATAGATCCCGGTGCTGTTACGCCAGTTGCTCGAAAAGTTTGCGAAGGGGAAGACCGCAGCCTTGTTGTCCGCCGTCTTCGGGGCCGTGATGGTCTGGACCCCCAAGGACGCGGACACGTACTTGTTGAAGCTGTAGCTCAGGTCGATGACCCCTGTCTGGCTGTCACGGCGCCCGACCCCGGCGTCCGCGTAGTCCGACGAAAACTCGTCCTTCTTGAAGTCCCCGTAGGTCCACCCGTGGGTGAGCTTGTAGTACACCGCAAGGGAGAGCCCGCCGGTGATGTTCCAGCTCACC
>CAZNWW010000157.1:0-6099 GCA_964576155.1 uncultured Myxococcales bacterium
GTTCAGCGCTTGGGATCCGTTTCTCGGGACAATGGAGATGTGATCAATCAAGAGCCTTGTTGGGGGAGGTGCCCGTAGGGCGGAGGGGGCTGGACCCCGTGCAGAGCGTCAATCGAAATCGAGCTCCCCCAACCTCTCCTCCGCCTCCTCCCGATACCTCGAATGCGGCAGGTTCTCGACCAACGTCCGCAACACCGATCGCTCCAACTGCACCTCACCGTCCCCACGATACAGCTCAGCCAGCAGCCACAGCGCGTCGTCTTTCAGCCGCACGGACGGATACCGGTCCACGACACGTCGCAATCGGCGACAAGCCTCGTCGGTGCGGCCCGCTGCTGCGAGGTCTCGGGCGAGATCCAGCTCGATGCGTTGGAACCGGGGCGCGTCCATGGCCGCCGGATCATCGGAGGGGAGCGGGATCAACAGCTCCTCCGCGAAGCGGATCCGGTCACCCCGCTCCAGGAGGGACATGGCGAGATCCTCACAATCGTCACGATAGGCTGATCGGGGGCTGCGCCAGCGTTGTAGGAGACAGAGCTCTACGGCACGCTCACGGCCCCTCGGGGCCGCTGCGTGCCCCGCAGCGGCCAGATAGAGGAGCATCCCGTCCAGGGCAGGATGGCGCAGGCTCCGCAGCCGCAGCTCCCTCGCTGGGGCGGACAGGTTCTCCCAGGCGGCGTTGAGCCGCTCTACACCCGCACGAGCCCAGCCTCCATCGGGATCCAGTCCCGTCGCCAGGCGCCACCACCGGGCCGCGGTCTCCGATCGCCCGGCCTTCGAATGCCGGTCCCCGGCGCGCACGGCGGCCCTCGCAGCCACGGTCTTCGTGGTTGCGTCTCCGGCGAGGCCCTCGAGACCCGCCAGCGCCTCGGCGTCGTCGATGGGCGTTGCCTCGAGCTCCGCAAGGACCGCGCTCTCGGAGCGTTCGCGCTCCCGATACTCTCGGACGTGGGCCGGCGCGCAGGCGGTGATGGTTGTAATGAGGAGCATAGCTCCGAGGGCGAAGAGGACGGACCGGCTCATGGATCGGGGACCTCGGCGAGCCCGTTGAGGATGCTGTCATGGAGTCGCCCATTCGACGCGACCACAGGACCGGCCTCGCAGCTCAGAGGCGTCCCGTCGGGCCTGCTCATCCTACCGCCTGCCTCCTCCACCAGGACCGCACCAGCAGTGAAATCCCAGGGGCTGATCTCTCGCTCCCAGTAGCCATCGAGGCGCCCGACAGCGGTCCAGGCCAGGTCCACCGCAGCCGCGCCGGTGCGGCGCAGCCCCTGGAGATTGTGTATGCCCCAGGACCAGTCGGCCAGGAGACGGGGTGCCATGGCGGTGCGTTCGTAGGGGAGGCCGGTGGAGAGGACCGCGTCCACCAGATGGTCGGTCTCGGAGACCGCTGCACGATGTCCGTCTCTCCAGGTCCCGGCGCCGCGCCGAGCGTGGAAGGTCTCCCCCAGCGCCGGCGTGTGGACGACCCCGGCGACTGGGATCCCGTCGTGCTCGAGGCCGATGGACACCGCGAAGATCGGCAGGCCGTGTACGTAGTTCGTCGTTCCGTCCAGAGGATCGACGATCCACCTGAAAGGCCCGACGCCGCCTCGCTCCCCTCCCTCTTCACCCAGGTAGGCATCCTCGGGGAAGGTCTCCAGGAGGGTCGCTGCCACGACCTCCTCTGAGCCCCTGTCGGCCTCGGAGACCAGGTCCACCCGGCCTTTGTGCTCAACAGCTTGGAGGCACCCTCGGTGCCGCAGGAGGAGGGCCCCGGCGCGGCGTGCGGCGACCAGCGCCCGCTCCACGCGGCACAGCGTCCCTTCGGGGGCTACGGTGATTCGGTTCATGGCGTTCCCTGTTCCAGCGCTGGGTCCGGAACGCCGACCTCCGCGAAACCGCGGGCCCTGATGGCGCAGGACTCGCAGCGTCCACACGGCAGACCGTCCGTTCCCGGGTCATAGCAGCTCACGGTGAGCGCGTAGTTCAGACCCAGCGAGAGGCCCTGTCGGATGATGTCGGCCTTGCCCAGGTCCATGAGAGGGGCGTCGACGCGAATCGGACGACCCCCGGACGCACCCTCCGCAGTGGCCACGGCGGCCAGCGCGTTGAACCGCTCCAGGTACTCGGGTCGGCAGTCGGGGTATCCCGAGTAGTCCAGCGAGTTTGCCCCGATCACGATGGAGTGGGCGCCGACGGTCTCGGCAAGACCCAGGGCCATGGCCAGGAAGACGGTGTTCCTGGCGGGGACGTATGTGGTCGGGACGCCATGGACCCTGGGGCCTGCGCCGTCATCGGGCACATCTTCGTGCCCCGTGAGCGCACTCTCCACCAGCGCGTCGAGGGACAAGGGGACGACCTGGTGCTTCGGCACGCCGAGGTGTGCACAGAGGCGGCGGGAGGCCTCGATCTCTGCCGCAGCGCGTTGGCCGTAATCGAAGGAGAGAGCCCAGACTTCGATGCCCTGGGCCACGGTGAGGGCCAGGGCTGTGGCCGAGTCGAGGCCACCGCTGAGAAGGACGACTGCCCGCTCTGTGCGGGAGGCCGGTGTGGATTGATCGTGCATTGCTCGAGGGATCGTCGGGGAACCGCCCCGGTGCGGGGTCATTATGCGCTGGAGTCGGCGGCGGGGCAAGAGGCGCACTCGGGCTTGGAGCCCGGGTCGCAGGAGGGGGTGTCCGAGTCGGAAGACGTGCCGGCGTTGTTCGCTCCGGAGGTTTTACCTTTGTAGTCCGTGGCGTACCAGCCCGATCCCTTCAGCTGGAAGGTCGTTGCGGACATCAGACGACCGACATCGGTGCTCCCGCAGGAGGGGCACTTCGTCTCTTCCTTGAAGATGGTCCAGACCTCGAACTGGCTGCTGCAACTCTCGCATCGGTACTCGTAGACTGCCACGCAAACCTCCTGGACATCGAAACCTCGAACGTGACGTTATTAGTGACCAGAGCGCCGATTGTCAAGTCCAGACCTCAGTCCTCCTCGTAGACACCCTTGTCCCGCCGCCGGAGTCGTTGGAACCCCTTCTCCTTGATATTCGAGGTCGCCAGCACGTCCCGCGTCGCGGTGAACGACGCAGGTACCTTGTGCACCGGACAGCCACAGCGGGGGCAGTTCGTGAGCGTCTCACCGGGCCGCGCCAGGACCTCGAACGGGTCCTCGCAGGTCCCCGAAACATTTTCATGGCTGTAAAGGTAGAGGGGCATCTCCTGCCTCCGATGGTCTCTCGCCAATCCTAACATAACAGGACCAGGCGGTCGCCCAACCGGTCCGCTTCCCACGTGCTTGCATCGTGTATCGGACTACGACAGCATCAATTATGAGACCACGGAAAGCTCGTTGCGACGAACAGCCCCGGACGTCGCCCTGGGGGGAACCATGGGTGAGCTGGAAGCCGAGGCCGTCGCTCGCGCTGCGACCGCTGTGCGAGAGGCGAGCCGTGTGATCTGTCTCAGCGGGGCCGGCATCTCGGTCCCCTCAGGCATCCCCGATTTTCGCTCACCTGGCGGGCTCTGGACCCGCATGGACCCGATGGAATACGCGACCATCGAGGCCTTCATCGGTCAGCCGGGGAAGGTCTGGTCCCTGTTCAGGGAGATCGAGACACTGTCCAGAGACGCCAGGCCGAACCCCGCCCATGAAGCCCTGGCGCGCTTGGAGGCCGAGGGGATCCTGGACACGATCATCACCCAGAACGTCGACGGCCTGCACCAGGCTGCGGGGTCTCGCCAGGTGATCGAGCTGCACGGGAGCGGGCGCCGTACCCGATGCACGCAGTGCTTCCAGACGGCCACCCGAGAGGCCGGGGAGGGTGAGCCGCAGGACGTGCCTCTCTGTGAATGCGGCGGCGTCCTCAAGCTCGACGTCCTGCTCTTCGGGGAGTCCCTGCCGGTGGATGAAATCCGGACCGCCGTGGCCGCGGCTGAAGCTGCAGACCTGATCCTGGTGGTGGGTACCTCCGCCACGGTCGCTCCGGCCAGCACCATCCCCCTGCTGGTCCTTTCCCACGGCGGGTGTATCCTCGAGATGAACCTCGAGCGGACGGTCCTCTCGGAGCGGGCGGCCCTCCGCCTGGAGGGGGATCTGACCCAAACCCTCCCGGCCCTCGCACAAGCCCTCCTGGTCTGATTACGCAGCCCCCCAAACGACTTGCAGGAGTGAATACCGTCGGTTAGTTGTATCCAGTACATCTAGACTACGGGCGCGCTACGCACGTAAGAGTACAGGAGTCATGATGGCGGCGAAAAACATGTGGTATCCGGGACCGGGTGAGACCCTCGATGGTCGGTTCTTCCTGCAGGAGTTGATTGGGATCGGTCCCTCTGCGGCGACCTACCGTTGTCATGACCAGGCCCTGGACCGGGACCTTGTACTGAAGTACATCCATCCGGTGTTCCTCCGCCCGGACCAGAAGGACGTGAACGTCTTCAGGCTGTTTCGAGCTCGCGGCTTCATGCACAAGTCCATCGTGGCCACACAGGAGATCGTGGTCGGCGAGGGCTCGCTCTACCTCACCAAGGAGGTGGTGGACGCGATCCCCCTGCGCACCTTGCTCAGGCTTCGCCAGGAGAACCTGGAGCCTTTCACCAAGAAGGAGCTTGTACACCTGACCTTCCAGGTCTGCGAGGCCCTGCGATCGGTGCACATGCTGGGCGTCATGGGGAACCTGAAGCCCGAGAACCTCCTCATCGGCGAGGATCGGCTCCGTGTGGACGATCCTTACTTCCTCGTGGGCCGACAGGACGTCCCGCCGGAGCATGGGACCTTCCCCCTGGCTGGCCAGTACCTGGCCCCCGAGCAGCTTGCGGATCCGTCCGGGGAGCGCAAGGAGAGTGATATCTACGCGCTGACGCTTATTATCGGTGAGGTCTTGGTGGGCAAACCGGTAAAGGCCGGCGTCGCCCTCAGCGATCAGGGACCGTTCTTCTCGCCGGAGCTCGACGACGTCTTCATGCAGGCGACCGCGTCAGAGCCAGGGAGTCGTTTCCAATCCGTGCCGCTCTTCTGGGATGCGATCAGGGCAGTCTTCCGGGTCCCGCCGGAGGCCTTCGAGGGGACCCAGGCGCCCATCGGCTTCATCCCGGAGTCGGTGGCCGCGGCCTGGAAACAGGACATCGCCTCGACGGAGAAGCCCATCTCCGAGCCAACGTCCGGCACCGAGCCCGTGTTCGGGGACCCCGCCGGGGGAGGCGCTGATGACGCGCCGGCCACGGTGGAAGTGTCGGTGGACGAGCTACTCTCCCAGATGCGCGGTGAGGCCGCTGACCCGCCCGATGCGGAGGAGATCGAGCCTTCGCCTGCGCCGGAGGTCGAGGAAGAGCCGAGCGAGGCCATCCAGCCGATAGAGACCGTGACAGAGTCCTCGTCCCTTGATGAGGAGGTGGACCCGATCCTGGAGATCCAGCCCGAGGAGGAGCCCGAGCCCTTCGAGGTCGAGCCGGAGTCTGTCGAGGTCGTGGAAGAAGCCGAAATCGTCGTTGAACCCGAGCCCGTGCCCGAGCCCGAGCCCGAGCCCGAGATAGAGATAGAGGTCGAGGCCGAAGATGTCGGGGCTGTACCCAAAGGGCATGAGTCTCTTACGAGCGGAGCTTCGTCCGCTCAACTCGGCTATAAAACCCCTCCCACAGTCGAGCCCGAGGTAATCGCCGAACCCGCTCATGAGGAGCCTGATGAGTACGAGGCAACCCTCCAGGAGCTTCGTATCCCCGAGGAGATGGCGGCCGAGGCCGATGAAGGCATCATCCTCATGGACACCTTGGAGCCTCTTCCCACGCGCGATGGCGAGGAGCCCACAGGAACCATGATGTTCGCCTCCGTGACCCCGGATGAGGCAGCGGCCGGCGAGGTACCGGAAGAGGTTCAGGAGTTCGAGAGGATCATCGAGGAGGCCCGCGAATTGGCTACCGGTGAGGTCGATATCGACGATGACGAGTTCCCGCCGGAGGTGGCTGCGGAGGCTGAGCATCTCGCCGGCGACCTTCCGCCCGAGATTCCCCCGGAACCCGAGCCCGAGCCCGAGCTCGAGGGGGTCGAGGCTGATGGCTTGATCGCAGAGGCTCTGGTGACCGTCGAGTCAGATGCGATGATCATCGAAGACGTGGAGGCCATCGAGGACGCGGA
>CAZNWW010000157.1:6199-7915 GCA_964576155.1 uncultured Myxococcales bacterium
GGTCATCGAAGACGCGGAGGTCATCGAAGACGCGGAGGTCATCGAAGACGCGGAGGTCATCGAAGACGCGGAGATCTTCGAGGACGCGGAGATCTTCGAAGACGCAGAGATCGTCGAAGAGGCAGAGATCATCGAGGTCGTAAAGGAGGAGCCGAAGACGTTCCCGCCGGCTGCGGGAGCAATGACCGACGCGGAGTATGTATCCCTCAAGCGTGTTGACGAGGACAACGAGTTGGACGAAGTCCTGAGCGCGGTAGCCTTGGAGAGCGCCCCCGAGGACGGGGAGGAGATCCTCCTCATCGCAGGGGAGTCGCCTCCTCCGCCGCGTCGCCATGAGCCTGCCGCCGCCGCTTCTCCCGCTGCGAAGAAGCCTCAGAAGAAGAGCGCGGCCGGCCTGTGGGTCATCATCGCCATCATTGCGGTCGCCGGTGTCGTAGCCGTCTCTCTCAACTGGGACAAGATCGCCGGCGGCGCCAAGGAGGGCGAGGACGAGAAGGTTGCGGCGAAGGCCGCTGAGGAGAAGGTCGACCAAAAGAAAGCCGACAAGAAGGCCGACAAGAAGGCCGAGAAGAAGAAGGCCGAGAAGAAGAAGGCCGACAAGAAGGCCGATAAGAAGAAGGCCGACAAGAAGGCCGCTGCGAAGAAGTTGGCGGACAAGAAGCGAGCCGATGCCGCCAGGAAATCTGCAGCCGCCGCAGCGAAGAAGGCCCGCGATGAAGCCCGGATCAAGGAGGAGCTGGCCAGGAAGCAGGCCGCGCTCAAGGAGAAGCTCAGGCGTGAGAAGGAGGAGGCGGCCCGCCACGTCGCAGCCCTTCGGTCAGCGGGCAACACAGCCGCCGGGGCGATGGACAAGGAGATAGCGGCCGAGCTGAAGGCCCTGAACACGGTCGAGGCGGGGCTCTCTGCGGAGGATACGGCGGGCAAAGCCGATGTCGTGAAGTTTCGTGCAGAGGGTCAGGTCCTCGTAGCGTCCATCGCTGAAGCCCGCAAGGCCCTCGCCAAGAGTAAGGACGAGGCCGCTGTCGAGGCCGTCGGCAAGCGCCTCAAGGAGACCCGGGCCAAGGTCACAGAGTACCGCACCCGCACAGTGAAACTCACCGAGGACGCGTTGGCCGCGCAGAAATTCGCAGAGGACAAGGCTGCCCTGGTGACCTTGCTCGAAGAGCGGAAGGATCTGGACAAGTGGGGCGGCGTCCTGGATAGCGTCCTGGCGGCGAGCGTCGAGAACCTGGACCCGAAGAAGAACGAGGAGAAGAAGCGGCTGGACGAGGTCCAGGCCGTCCGGGACGCCCTGGCCGGCGAGAGGAAGGCCTTCAGCGACGCGATCGTCGCTGTAGCGGGCCTGGATACACCCGAGAAGGTGCCCGAGGTCGCGGAGGCCTCCGGGCAGGCGACCCTGGCGCTGGAGAAACATGTCACGACGCTACGGGAATCCCTCTGGTCCGCGCGTCTGAGCGGCCTCCAGGAGTTGGCGACAGGTCTCGAATTGCTCCCGACGAAGATCGACGAGAAGATGGTGTGGTGGCAACAGACCGGTGGTCCGTCTGCTACCAAGGAACGGAACGTTCTCGAGAAGGAGAAGAGCAACACCCAAGCACGGATCCGTGTCGTGGATATGCTCGTGAAGAAGGCCGTGCCCGAAACCCCGGACGAGTGGCAGACGCATGTCACCGAAGTAAACAAGCAGCTCTACGACGGCGGCGGGGACGTGCGGCG
>CAZNWW010000158.1:0-7843 GCA_964576155.1 uncultured Myxococcales bacterium
ATGCCGCCTCATTGCGGATTCGAGCTCGGTGGTGGTGTCGTGGACCACCGACGCCGGGGGGAGGGCCTGGAGGTCGACCGGGTGTCGGCAGCGGCTGGTTCGGCGGATCCCGATGAAGGCTGCGGACGGTCCTCGGAGATTGTGGGTCTCTTCGAGGGCCGCCTCCAGGGCGGGGCGCCAAGTGGCCCCGGCCCGTGGCAGGACACGGCCCAGCACCTCATCCTCGGACCATGATCGGTCCAACCATCCCGCCAGCGCGGTGTAGGCCAGCGCGTCGGATTCTGCGTCGTCCCCGAGGAGGACGAGGCGTGCCCCCCGGGGCAGGGTGGAGCAGAGGCGGAGGCAGGTGGAGAGCTTGTAGCCTGCCTGTCGTCCGAGATTCCTGAAGGCGCGGCGGACGTGCTCGGGGTGCCAGGCCGGCACCCCATCGGGCGGCGCACCCGGGCGGGGAAAGAGCCCGTCGAGACCGAGCCCTGCCTTGCGGCTCGCGTCGGCCAGGTTCCCCAGGAAGAACCAGGGGCTCCCGGTGAGGAAGATCCAGGTGCGAGGAGCGGCCGGCATTCCTCGCGCCTGCCAGTCCGACGCCAGGGTAGCGGTCCCTTCGATCCAAGGGCGGGCGCCGCCGGGCTCCCTCATGAGCCGGCCGAGATCGCGAAGGCCGTTTATCTCTGATCCGATGAAGGTTCGATCCACGTCTGCGATGGTTGCGAGGAGCGGCGCGTCCGGTGAGACCAGGCGCACGGCCGCTCGCTGGGGGAGGGTAGCGCCCGACGCGATGAGGCCAACGGTCACAGCGCCTTTCGGTGCATCCATTACGTGTTCGAGCATGCCTGCGCCGTCGGTCTCGAGGGGTGGGGAGGTGTGGACCAGCGTTCCCCGGCTGTCCCAGAGCGTCAGGCGCGTCGCCTGATGCGGCGCCACCTCCCGCACCATGGCTGTCCAGGCCCGCGGCGAGCCGATATCTGCTGCGTCGACCTCCCGCACCAGGCGCGCCCTTACAAGGAGGCGTCCCGGCGTTCCTATACACGGGGGAAGCTCTGCGGCGAAGGGTAGCTGCCCGATGAGTCGTCGAGGTTGGTTTCGGAGCAGGCGGAGCGCGATACCGCCGGAGAAGGTCCAGTTCAGAGCCTCACGGGTGAGGCGTACACGCCCCGCCACGCCTGCCCTCAGTCCTGTTCCATGAGGCGGCTGGCCTCGGCGAGGGACTCAAAGGTCCCTGCGTCGGTCCACCAACCGTCGAGGACGTCGTACTCGAGGATGCCTCGGCGCAGGTACTCGTTGTTCACGTCGGTGATCTCCAGCTCCCCGCGGCCCGAGGGCTTCAGGGTCGTGACGATGTCGAAGACCTCCGAATCGTACATATAGATGCCGGTGACGATGAGGTTGGAAGGCGGGTCCTTCGGCTTCTCCAGGATCTCGAGCACACGGCCCTCGGCGTCGACCCGCGCCACGCCGAAGCGGTGTGGGTTGTCGACCTCCCGCAGCAGGACGCGGGCCCCGGATTCCTGGGCCCGGAACTTCGACACGGAGTCGGCGATGTCGTCTTGGAACATGTTGTCTCCGAGGATCACCACCACCCTGCCGTTACCCACGAAGTGGCGTGTCAGACCGAGGGCCTGGGCGATGCCGCCGGCCTCGTCCTGGACCCGGTACGTGAACTCACAGCCGAACTTCCGCCCGGACCCCAGGAGCTGCACCACCGCGCCCATGTGTTCGGTCCCCGTGACGATGCAGATTTTTTTTATCCCCGCAGCCACGAGCTTCTCGACGGGGTGAAAGATCATCGGTTTGCGGCCCACCGGGAGCAGGTGCTTGTTGGTGACCTTGGTCAACGGGAACAGGCGGGATCCGGTCCCGCCGGCGAGGATGGTTCCAACGATCTCCATGATTGCCTCCCTGTCTCTCGTTCGGGACGCTCAAGGTAGCATACCCATCTCGAACCGGCCATGGTTTGTGCTTTACACGCGTCTGCATGTCGCGGAGACTGTGGAAATCCGGAGGTTGAAGTCATGGACATGCCGATTACGCACACCTCGGCCTTCCGCAGGCGCAGGTTCCTCAACTGGTTCCCCTTGGGACTCACCTACGCATTCCTGTACATGGGCAGGTACAACCTGACCGTGGCCAAGAATGCGCTGGGCGAGGCCATGACAAAGGAAGACTTCGCCGCGATCTTCGCTGCGGGGACCATCACCTATGCGTTCGCGTTCCTGGTAAACGGCCCTCTGACCGACAAGCTCGGCGGGCGCAAGGCCATGCTCACCGCCGCCATCGGCTCGTCGGTCATGAACCTCCTCATGGGGCTCTACATACACTTCACCGTGGCCGCGGGCGGAGACACCTCCACGGTGGTGCCGATGTTGTCGGTGCTCTACGCGATCAACATGTACTTCCAGTCCTTCGGCGCGGTGTCCATCGTCAAGGTGAACGCCCATTGGTTCCATGTCCGGGAGCGAGGTGGCTTCTCCGGGATCTTCGGGACGATGATCTCGTCCGGGATCTTCTTCGCGTTCACGGTGAACGGCTGGATCCTTGGGTGGGCCACTCCGGCGGACGCTACCTCGCAGATTCCCTACTCGGTCTGGGTGTTCTTCCTGCCGTCCGCGATTCTCTTCGGAATGTTCCTTCTGGAGTTCTTCATCCTCCGTGACCGGCCGGGACAGGCGGGCTTCGAGGACTTCGACACCGGCGACGCGAGCAGCGGGGAGATGGACCAGGAGATCACCACCTTCCAGCTCATCAAGAAGATCCTGACCAACCCGATCATCCTGACCCTGGCCTTCATCGAGTTCTGCTCCGGTGTGATCCGCAACGGCGTGATGCACTGGTTCCCCTTCTACGCGAAGGAGATCCTGGGGCTCCGCTCGGACCACTACCTGGTCTACGGTGATTGGGGCCAGTGGTACTTCACGGTGATCCCCTTCCTCGTCCTCGGCGCAGTGTTCTTCTTCCTGGCGTCCCGGACGACCGGGAAGCGCAAGGCCTGGCTCATCATCTCCGGCGCGCTGATGTGCATGGCGCCCTTCCTCCAGGGTGGCTGGGGCGGGATCCTCTTCGTCGCCGGGGTTATCGGCGCGAACGCGGCCGGCTGGGTCTCGGATCTCTTCTTCCAGAGCCGGCGGGCGCCCGCGGCAGGTGGCCTCTACATAGGCCTGATCGCTGCTACCATAGCCATGATCTTCGTCCTCGGTGGCACCACGAACCGGGTGGACTGGACGGACCAGAAGGAGGCCGAGGGCTTCGACCTGCTCCAACAAGGGGACGAGATCATGGCCGTGGCCGGCGTCAGGGAGATCGACGAATGGTCGGACGTCACCAGGGCGGTCTCCTGCATGGTGCCGACCTGTCAAGAGTCCACTTGGGATCCGGGCCAATGCATATGTACTTCGAAGGCTCCGAAAGAGCCGGACACGGACCTGGGGATGGTCAGCGCGGGCTTCATCCCGGTGACGGTAAAACGGGACGGGATCGAGATGGCGCTGCGCATCCAGGATCCGTCCTTCGAGAGAGGCCAGCGCGCCGGAGACAGCCGAAAGCTGAAGGCCGGCCCGGAGCTGGTCCTGTGGCCCTATCTCCTGGGCTTCGTGCTCTTCATCATCTCCCTCTGCGTCATCGGCTCCCACGGCCTCCTGAGCGGCACCGCAACCATGGACTTCGGGGGGCGCAAGGGCGCCGCCACTGCGGTGGGCATGATCGACGGCTTCGTCTACCTGGGCACGGGACTCCAGTCCATCGTCCTCGGCCAGCTGACTACTTGGGATTGGAAGTACTGGCCCATGTTCCTGGTGCCCTTCGCGATCCTGGGCTTCGTCCTCGCGCTGCGTATCTGGAACGCGAAGCCCTCTGGCAGTGGCGGCGGCCACTGATGACCTCGATCCACGGCAATGGCAGCGCCACGCCCAACATCGCCCTGGTGAAGTACTGGGGAAAGCGCGACCCGGACAGGAACCTGCCGTTCACCGACACCTTCGCGGTGGTCCTGGATCAGGGGCGGACCCGGGTAAACGTCGGGGAGTGGGCCGAGGACGGAGTCTGGTGGCAATTCGCAGGCCAATCCCGTCGACTTAGCGGCAACCTGGCGAGTCCGTATATCCGCATGATGGACTATGCCCGCGCCATACATGGCGTGGATCAGACCCTGCGAGTCGTCGTGGCGCCGAGTCTTCCGCCGCGGGTAGGCTTCGCCGGTTCCGCTGCGGCCATGGCAGCGCTGGCCGGTGCCCTCGAAGAGGCATTCAGCCTTGACCTGGATCTCTGGGAGCGCTCGGTCCTCGCCCGGATCGGATCGGGCTCCGCCGCCCGGTCGATCCCGGATGGCTTCGTCCGATGGTACGCAGGAGATGCGCCCGACGGGATGGACAGCTACGCGGAATGTGTCTTCCCGCCGGAGCACTGGCCAGAGCTACGCCTGATCCTCGTACCGGTGGATCGGAAGGTCAAGGATGGCTCGTCCACCCGCGCCATGATCCGCTGCCAGGATACCTCATCGCTGTTCCAGGGTTGGTTGGAGCGGTGCCGCGAGGATCTGTCGCCGATACTCGACGCGGTGGCGCGGCGGGACATCGAAGTCCTGGGAGCAACGGCTGAGAACAACGCGCGGTGCATGCATGCGGTAGCGCTGTCCGCGTCCCCCCCGATCCTCTACTGGACCCGGGACACGATCCGTATCTTCGAGGCGATGTCGGCACTGCGCCATGCCGGGACCGGGGTCTGGTGCACCGCGGACGCGGGACCCAACCCGATCCTCCTCACCCTCGAGGATGACGTGGAGCACGTGACCAAGGTGGTCCAGGATGTTCTCCCCGGGGTCGCCCCCATCGTGGCCCGACCGGGCCTCGGAGCTGTCTCCGGGACCGGCTGAGGTACCGATGGGAGACCCATGAGAGATTTCGTCCTCTTCATCTGCATGGCGCTCGTCGCCTGTACCGGATCACCGAAGAACTCTGAGACCGCAGACGCGAGGATTGAGGATGTCGATACCGATGCCACCATGGATCTGGCGCCGGATCCGGCGCCGGATATTCCACTGGATCCGACCTACGACAGAGACGGGGACGGGGTCCCTGACCTGGAGGAGATCGAGGCAGGCACGGATCCCGAAGACCCCGCCGATGCCCCGGCCTGGCAGCCGGCGTGGACCGGTCACCCGCGGCTCGTGTTCGGACCCGAAGCTCTCCCGGGAATATTGGCGATGGCCGCGTCCCCCGGGCCGATTCACCAGGTCCTCCTGGACCGCATCGAGGCGGCAGCGGGACAGGAGGTCCCCGTACATCCCGACGGTGGCTATGACCCCTACATCGCCGCCACGCGGGGTCGCATTGCGAAAGCGGCCGCGTTCCTCGCGCTGTTGAACGGCGACGAGGCGATGATCGCGAAGGCGGTGGAGATCCTCTCCACAATGAGTCCGGACATGGCGCTGATCACCATCGACCACCCCTGGTTCAACAAGACCGACATCCACGTGGCCGAAGGCCTGGCCAGCGCGGCCATCGCCGCGGACTGGCTCCTCGCCGTGCCGACCTTGAGTACTGCGGACGCCGCTGCCTTGGAGGCCTCGGTGATGACTCTTGCGCTAGCGTTCGAGCACGAAGTGACGGTCGGGCAGCATTGGTTGATGATCGTGGCTGCGCAGAACAATCACACCATCAAGACCTTCGCCTCGATAGCGCTGGCCGGGATGGTCTTCAACCACCGCCCCGAGGCCGCCCGGATGGTCAGTCGGGGGGTCACCCAGGCCCTGTACTTCCTCCTGGACTTCCAGACCACCCCGGACGGGGCCTATGCCGAGGGCCCGGCCTACCTCAACTACGGCGCCGGGGAGTTCTGGCCGATGCTGTGGGCGCTCCATCGGGTCGCAGACGGGGGAACCGTCAGTCTGAGGAACTTCTTCGACGTCCGTGTGCAGGGGGACACGCCGCTCCTGACCGAACTCCCCGACCCGGCGGTCTTAGAGAAGCTGGCTGCGCTCACCCGCTGGCCCTTGCAGATTGCGATGCCCGGCGGGCTGATGCCCAACATCGATGACAGCGGGGTTTCCGCCTGGTGCGGGGCTGCGTTCGGCGCGACCCTTTTCGACGATGAAGAGCTCATGTGGCTCTGGCGGCGCCCGTCCCAGGGGCTGGCATCCTCATGCGGGTCCCTGGTGGCGCCCGAGCTCTTCGCCATCCTCCCGCCGGAGCCACCGGAAGGGATGCCTCCAGCCTGGACCGACCAGCTCCTCGAGCCCGGCGGACAGGCGGTCTTCCGAAGCGGTTGGGGAGAGGACGCCACGTGGCTGCTCCTCCTTGGCGAGCACGGCCCTGCCAGAACCCACGGCATGGGGCACGAGCAGCCCGACGCGACCCAGATCATCCTTGCTGCACATGGGGAGACCCTCCTGCCGGACTCAGGGTACGTCAAGTGGGAGGAGAAGGAGCTGGTCTGTCATGCAGACAACCACAGCACGGTGCTCGTGGACGGCGAGGGTCCTCCGGATGCTTACCAGCTGGCCATGGTGGGCGCGGACGCATGGCTCACCGGGTGGGACGTGAACGCAGAGTGGAAGACCGTGGTGTCTACCACCAGCTACGCGGAGACGGACCGGGCCCGGCGCGTGGTGCTCTTCCCTGACGGATGGCTCCTGATCCATGACCGCATCGACGCGCCGGCGGACCATGACTGGAATTGGCTCCTCCACGGACATGGCGGTGGGACCTCCGGCGAGTTCGAGACCCTGCCGGGCGGCGCTCGGTGGATCCGTCCTGGCGCATGGGTCCAGGTGGAGGTGGCCGCGACCGGGGATGCACTCAGCTGCGGCCACCACGAGGATTCCCACAGCTTCGTCTATGGGAAGGTGGAGACCCACGAGGTGTTGGACTGCGCGTGGATTGGCCCCTCGATGGACGTCCTGGCCCTTGTTCGTTTCGGCCCTGCCGGGGAGACGCCGCCGGTGGACGCGGTCGTGACCTGGAGCCCCGGCCAGGGCACCCTGGCCTTCGAGGGACCCCACGGTCCCGTGGTCGTCGCTGTCAGGGAGCCAGGGGCGACGGGCGCGTTGTCGACCCCATGTGGTTCGGTGCCCGGGGAGGGGGAGCTTCAGGTCGTGATGTGCGGCGGGGATGAGGAGCTGCTGGCGACCTGGTCCTGGTGACAGCCGCCTTGGCTGTCTGTCCATCGGTCATATCTCTGATTGCGTCTCTGCACGGGGTCCTCCCCCCTCCGCCGGCTTTGCCGGCACCTCCCCCAACAAGGGGGGAGGGATTTCCATGCTCAGCCGATGGATTGCAGCAACACAACCGCTCCATTGTTCGTGCTTGGTACGGCGCGCCCGCTTCCCCCCTTGTTGGGGGAAGTCCCTGGAGCAGAGCGAAGCGATCGCGGAGGGGGATGGGGGGCCGCCCCGTGCAGAGACGAGAGTCCCGGATCAGTGTGGGATCGCCAGCCGTGACCGTGACCGTGACCGATCCAGTCGCTGTCTCTTGGCACTTTCAGTCCCTTCCGATATAATCTGCAACGTCTATGTGCGTGAGGTGAACTGGATGCGAATGCCCATTCTGCGGAGTATCGTCCCGGTCCTGATTCTGCTGCTCGTTGCGGGTTGCTCGAGCAAGACCGACACGATTCCCCTGTTTGACGCCAAGCCCGACACCCTGGAGGACACCGTCCATGTGGACACCCTCCCCGGTGACACGGTCCCGGATCCGGATATCCCCGAGATCCAGGACATCGGTTTGGATGGTGACCTCCCGGAGACTCCGGAGGTGCTGGACACGGTCGACGTGGTTAACCCCACCGACGGGGTGGACGCCATCGACGCGGTGGACGCAACGGACACCGGCGACGGTGACGAGATCTCGGACATCTG
>CAZNWW010000159.1:0-7838 GCA_964576155.1 uncultured Myxococcales bacterium
GTGGATGGAACCGTCGTAGGTGGAACGAAACTCAGCGCCGACGTCGTCGACCCGCGGCTGGAGGGAGAAGATCTGGTAGCCACCAGAGTCTGTGAGGCTGAGGCCCTGCCAACCAGTGAAGCCGCGCAGGCCACCAAGGTCGCGCACCACTTCGACTCCTGGTCTCAACATCAGGTGGTAGGTGTTGGCTAGCACCACCTCAGCGCCTAGGTCCCCAAGGTCCTTGGAGGAAAGGTGGCGGACCGCGCCACGGGTTCCGACGGGCATGAAGCACGGCGTTGTGAAGGATCCCCCAGGCGTGTCGACCTGACCTGTGCGAGCTCCGTCACAGGTTGCTTCTTCGTGGAAGATGGCCTTCATGCCATGATCCTGTCGGACCTTCGCCTACCGACCAACATGGCATCACCAAATGACAAGAAGCGATACCCCTCAGCTATGGCCAGTGCGTACAGGTCGCGCCAGCGGGGACCCACGAATGCCTCCAACATCACGAGCAGAGTGGACCTGGGTAGGTGGTAGTTGGTGAGCATTACGTCCTGCTTGAACGAAAGGATATTGCTAGTCATTGATCAGTACTCCTAACTAGGCCCGAGCCTAGCCTTCCTCGTAATAAGAAGGTGCCCACAGAAACGCACCGACTTCGCCGTCCACGTAGGTGTTGAGCGCGATGCCGAAAGCGTACTTTCCAGTAGTTGCGTCCATGGCTTCACCGTTCTCGTCGGCCATTGCGAGAGACCCGGCGGTGCAAGCATCGCCGCAGACTGCCTTGATGATTCCGCCCACCTGGACAGGAACATAGATGGCTGTCGAGGAGCCGTCGCCAACGTCGTTGGTCAGAGCGCCAATGCAGAGATCGCCGGTTGCGCCAGAGGTCGCGCCCGCGAGGTCTGTCTCGTCGGGGTCGACAGCGATTACGAGGAACCACTCCTTGCTAGTAAGGTTGGCCTCGGTGCGACGAGTGAGAATCTTGGGATCAAAGGGGACCGACATCGAACGCTCCTAGTTCAGGGACTCGGCCTCGTAGGCCGCGAAAGTTGTGGGATCGGCGAGGACTTCGGCCATCGCTCGGGCGTACGCGGCTGCCGCGTCGAGCCCCTCGTCTGCCGTGAGGCGCTCGGCCAAGGTCTTGACAGTGGAATCAATGTCGGTGGGGGCCTCGGCAGGGGCCTGCTCGGCGGACTCACGTCCCACCGGGAGGCGACCCTCGGCGAAGATCCGATTGGCCTTCTCCTCGCCCAGCGTTTGGCATACCTGCCAGTAATCTTCCCGCTCGGTAGGAGCGATCCGACCAATCGAGCAGGCCTCGTCCAGGGAGCGCGTCTTCTCACGGTCCTCCAGGGTTCCGTTCCGCTCGCGGAGGCCTTCGACCTCCTTGGTGGCGGTCTCAAGGGTCTCGGTGAGGACGGCCACCTTCGCGGCTTCGCTCTGGAGGCGCTGAACCTCCGCCAGAAGCTCGGCGGCTTCGGTCGGAAGGCCGGCAGCTTCGGCCAGGTTGATGAGTGGATCGCTCATGCGGACGGTCTCCTTGGGTGCCGGTGCAGTCGTCTCAGACAGGAACACGCGGCGCAGTGGTTGCTCGCTTGCGGAAAGGGTACCAGAGACGCTAGGCGACTGCATCCCTGGAATGAAAGGCGCGTTGGTTAGAGTCGCACCGGATAGCACGAAGGCGTTTAGCGGCTCCCCGGTGGTCTTGCTTGTGGCAAATTTGGGCGGAATTAGCTCGGCAGAGATGGCCGAGAACTCCCCGGCCTCCACCCGTCGGGCCCCCTCGGGGGTCCACGAGAAGAGACCCCACAAGCTCAGGCCCCCGTCATCGTTGGGCCGCACCTCCACCTGCTGGATTCGTGCAGCTGCCCTCGTAGCTTCTGGCGTGCGCTCTCCCATCGCGCTGGCGTGGTTGTAGCCTACGGGGGCGCCCTCCCCGAACCAGCGCTCGGCAAGGACCCGCGCGTAGGTCGTTGCCATAGACTGGATGTCCTCCTCGGTCAGCTCCACCATCCGGGGCTTGGGGCCGGTGCTGCCGAAGAATCGACCCGAGCGGACCACCTCGACCCAGCTCTGGGCGCCGTCGGCCAGCAAATAGGGGGCGCACCAGTAGACCTCCTCAGCCTTGACCGGGTCGTCTGCCCTGAGCAGCTTCCGGGCCTTGTCCTGGAGCTGCTGCATCTTGGCCTTCGTCAGCCCCTTGGCGGTTGACTGGGGGATCCGCGCGATGGCGTTGCGAAGATGGGGAAGGTCAACCTTGCCGTCGGAGTCCCTGATCGGGAAGTACCTCAAGCTCCGGGGCTTGGTCTTGCCGTCCTCCTTCTCGCCGCCCGGCGCGATGTAGAGGAACGCCGAATCCGGCAGATCGTTCCTGTAGGCCGTCGTCCACTCGGCCAAGGCCTCGACCTCTCCCGGTGTCTCTTCAATGTCGGTCTTCATGTCGTTCTCCTTGGCAGCAGTCTCATTCGGAAAAGGCAGCCAGGCCCGCGCCCGCCGGTATGAAGATGACGACACAGTTGCATGCGTCCCCGCCCAGGCACTCGGGGTCCGGTGTGCCGTACTCGTCGAGCCACTCCATCCCGAATTGCGCCCCGTCTTTGCTGAGGCACACCTCGCAAGTGGCAGACTCTAACATCGCAGAGCGGATTCCCCACTCTGTCCCCTCGGCCCTGGCCTCCTGCACCCGGCCCAAGCCGAAGATCGTGTTGGTGTCCCGTTGTGCGGCTACGAGGTCGGGGCCGGGAGACAGGGCCCGAACCATCCTTGCCACGACGCCCTCGATCTCCTCGCCGGAAAGAACGCCCGTAAGGACGCCGCCCACGCTGGCCGACTGTAGCGCGGTGATCGCGTTGGCCTTGACCCGATCGCCGGCCGCGAGAGCAGACGTCCTGGCCACATTCTCGATCGCATCCTCTGCGTCGATGTCGTCCGCGACGCTCTCGCCTGGAGAGGTGGACTTCTTCTTCTTCACCTTCCGGCCCCTCGCCGGGGCAAGGAGCAGGGCCTCTCCTCCGGCGATGCTGGCCAGGTATTGAACCCCGGTCAGTCCTGGCCCCCAGTCGAAGCGCATCTGTCCGTCCAGGACTGCGACCTCCTCGGGGGACTCGACCTCAATGCCATCCCTGGTGGTCTCGAAGTCGCCTTCCTCGACTGCGCGGGCCAACTCGGGCGAAGCCCTGAGCCGATCCATCTCCTCGCGGACAGAGGACTGCCCGGCCCGATAGGCCCGGCGAAGCTCCATCCGGAAGGCCTCCCCCAGCTTGCCGAGGTCGGGGACGTCCACCGAGCGCATGTCCAGGAGGTCTCCGGCCCGCGCTACCCGCTGGGCGTACTTGTCGGCCATCTCCTCGCGCCAGTCCTGAGCTGCCTGGGCCATGGCCCGCTTGACTCCCACCATGGGAGCCAGGGTCTCGTCAAGGCGTACCACCAGCTCCTCTTCTCGGAGGGGTCGGCCGTTGACTGCTGTGCGGCCAGGGAGCTGCTCGGCGAGCTTCTCCATGGCCTCCCCCTCATCCTCGGTCTTGTCGGCCTGGTCGTCCGTGGTGTCGTTGGTCTTCTTGGCTGCCCCCTTGGGCCCCTCCCGGACCACGTCCTCTGTCTCCTTGACGTCCTTGTCTTCCTCGACGTCGATGATCTCCGTGGGCTGCCGGTTCTTGAGCCGGTATTCCATCTCCTCCTTGCTCTCATGCTCGGGCATCTCCGGCAGCCCCAGAGCTGCGCGGACAGCCTCCTCGATTCCACGGTCAGGCAGGAGCGCGCCAGCATCCGCGGCCACCTTGATCGCATCGACCAGCTTGCTGGGGTCGCCAATTGAGATCGAGCCAGGAGTCAACCTGGGGAAGCCCTCGGTGCGGTCGTAGTTCCAGCCGCAGAGCCTCTGGATGATCGAGGTTGGGCCGTGGCTCATGACCTTGCCGATCATGTCCGCCGCGCTCTGAAGCGCCATCGTGAAGAAATCTTGCTGCCCCTGGATCAAGGCAAAGGACCCGACTTTGCCGTCTCCGGTCGTTATGAACGGGGTCAGGGCAGCCCGCGCCATGTCCTGACCCGAGGCACGACGAGCCTCTCGGATGTCCGAGCCCTTCATGGGGAAGTCGGCAAACTTCAAGGAGTAGCCTGGAGGGAATGACGCCCAAGCCCGGGCTCCGGTTCGCAGCTCCCGCAGGATCTCGTTCACCGTAGCCGAATCGCCTGTGCGAGCCCCAGGTGTGATCTCCACGTATGGGATTCCGAAGGCCCCGCGCTCGTAGCCGGTCGCCTCCAGCTTCAGATATAGGCGGCGGGACTTCCACCCGGCGAAGCATGGGCGGAGGATGCTGGTCCCCTCTGGGGCGTCCCCATCGGGGTCCCAGACGAAGTGGAGGAGCTTCTCGGGGGGAAGGCTCGCGCCCTCCATCTCCCAGCTCGTGGGCTTGCCCTGCTCGGCGTCTCCAATATAGCTGTTCTGAGTGACCCCCCACTGCCCATCAGGGTATCGCGTCCAGGAGTACACGGTACGCGGGAGCATCGGGCTCAGCTGATCGAGGCGCACCTGCTTCGAGTCTCGGTCAAAGCGGGCCACGATCTCGAAGAGGCTGAACCCGCGCCAGACCGCGGCGACGGCCTGCTCAACGAACTGGTAGAAGCCTCCCCGCACATACTCGAAGAGGTTGGCCCGGATGAACTCAGCCTCATCGAGGGCCTGCTGGTCCTCTCCACCTGGCTCAATCTTCCAGTGGCTTCGGATAATCGGAAGGCACCACGCGAGGGTGATCGCCTTGATGACCGGATCGCCCTGCCGCATCTGGTCTACGAGACCCACTTGGTCCTGATACCCTCGCCAGACGTCGGGCCGGATCTGCGGGTTGGCCTGCATGTCCACGATCCCGCCGCTGGGATACGTGCCGACCGAGGACAGCCGGTCCCGCATCATCGAGGCGCTAGCCGACTTCGGCATCTGATCGTAGCTCGCGAGGGCCTCCAACCCCTCGGGGTAGATGCGAAGGGCGTGGCCTGAGGCCTCCGCTTCCCTGGCCTGCTCGTGGGTCACGTAGAGCGGGCCCAGCTTGGCCCACTGGTCAGGAGTCGGCTCGTTCGTCACTGGTAGTAGTCCTCCGGCGAGAATTCTAGGCCACCATAGCGGATGGCAGGGACCTGGGCAGCCATCTCGTTCATCAGCGCGATATCGGGCTGCTCCATGACCCCGTGGCGCCCGATCACGTAGTAGCGGAGCGCGTCCGGGAAGTGATCGTCCTCGCCCGTCTTCCGGGGTGCGTTGCCGGTGCCCCCCTCCGGGTAGCGATAAGAGAGGAGGGAGCCGTGGATCCCCAAGACCCCGGCCGGATAGCGGCTGGTCCTCGAACTCTCGGTAAGGGCCTTGGCCACGAACAGGTGCCGCGCACCGGAGTGGTCCTGAAACCTGGCACGGGTGGCCTCGACCCCGTTGGGGACGTGGCGCTCGATTGGGTTGAGCGAGTACAGCATCCCGCCCGAGAGGACGCCGGCCCGCCGGAAGGTGGACTCGAACAGCTCGATCGACGACATCCCCACCATGGCGTTGCGGGCCTTCCCCGCCGGGTCGCAATAGCAGTCAAGGAGGGCGAGGCCATAGCTCCGCAGCAGCTCAACGCACTGGTTCGCGTGCACCTGCTCCAAGGTGTCCGAGACGCAGACCTCTTCCACGATGACCTCGCCCAGCCCCGGCACGTCCTGGATGATCAGAAAGGCCGGGCGCCTGCCCCCGAAGTCAAGCGCCCCATAGGTGGGCCGGCTGGGGTCGGGCAGCACGTCCACCACGCTTGGGCCACTGGAATCATACGTCCAATACACGACGCCGGACAGCACCACGAAGTCACCCTCGAGATAGGCCCGGGCCAGCTTGTCCGAGAGGTTCAAGCTCTCAATGTAGCCGGGGGGCAGGTGGGGATTGTCGGCCGTCCTGGCCTTGATCATGGCTCGATTAGGTGCGGGCTTTCCAAATTCCTCCCAGAGCCAGCCCATCGACGGCACGCCCGCGATCGAGCGTCGCAGCCTGGCCGATCGGTTGTCACGGATGCGGGAGTTGAAGATCCGCCAAGACTCGTGCCGGATGAGCCGGGGCTCGTCCAGGCAGCCCCAGGCGTAGCTCGCGCCCTCGAGCGACGCAGGGACCTCGGCCGACCCGAAGACCCACTCTGCCCCGTTCCAGAGGGTAAGGACCCGATCCCGGCTCGACCAGTCCCTCGCCAGCGGCCCGAGGCAGTCCGGGGCCTTGGCCGAGCCCATGGGCCACCGCGTCGCCTCCGGGAAGAAGTCCACGATCGCCCGGTAGAGCGTCCGGCGCTGGAGAGGGAAGGTCGGCGACACCAGCACGCCCGCAAGGCCCGGGTTGAGTACGGAGTTCCTCAGCGCCTCGGCAATGAGCCAAGAGGTCTTGCCCGAGCCCCAGCCGCCGGCCAAAAAGACGGTGTCCTGCGGCGCCTGGTGGGCCTCGATCTGGGCACCGAAGGGCCTGTAGTCAACCTCGATCGTCTGCACGCCTAGATCTCTACGACCTCGGGAACCCTCAAGATCACCTCAATGGAGCCCCGGGCATCCACGGCCGCGGGGGCATCGACCCCGGTGATCCTGGCCTCCAGGTTCATCATCGCCGCGAGCGGGCCTAGGCGCGCCGCGGTGAGGGCGGCCCTCTGGTGCCCGCGAAGGCGCGCGACGAACTCCGCCCGGCGCTCGGCCAGCTCGTCGGCGGCCAACTCGTCCCGCATCGAGAGGATCAGCTCCCGCCGGTAGTTGTCGATCGTGCTGGTGCTGACGGCGAACTCGGCAGCCAGCGACCGCTTGATCTGGAGGCTCCATCCACGATCGGAGATCGTCCGCTCAACGACCGCGAGGCGTCGCTGCTTCTCTTCCGGTGATGGGATTACGCCGGGCATATATAGGCTAAGCATAAGCGATCGGGCCCCGCTGTCCACGGCCCGAGGCGCCGCAAGAAAAGATCCAACCGGGCCACGACGCCGTGCCAAAAGGGTGTATGCTCCCAGATCCCCCCCCTTGGGAACTGGCCAGGTGGAACCCATGCCACCCATAGGGAACCCATCGAAACTACCTGATGGGTTCCGCCTCTTTCCCTGATATATCGAACACTTCCGGGGCGTGGAACCCATGCCACCCATGTTTTCCCCTACATACACGCGTATTCTCCAAAATCTTTCGGTTTTCATAACCCATAAGGGGGGTTTTATGGGTTCCATGGGTTCCACCCCCAATCAAGGACCCGGAATCATTGGGAAACACCTGGAACCCATAGGCCCGTTTCTATGGGTTCCGCATGGGTTCCATGGGTTCCACCCCGGCCCTTCTTTGGCCGCCTTTGTATTTACATTGACGCGGGCCAGCGCCCTCGTGTAGGGTCTTCAGACCGCCCGCGCCCTCCCTCGGAGCGCGGCTTCCCAGGATCCGGCCTCCCTTGTGGGGGCCGGGTCCAGCGGGGGGCGCTGGCGGGAAAACGGGAAGATCAACGCGGGAACGAGGGAGCTGAAGTGAATGGAAATCGGAATCTGACGGCGGCGCTGGGCTATGCCTTGCGCGGGTGGCAAGTCTTGCCCTTGCACGGCATCGACGACGGGGGCGGCTGCACTTGCGGCAGGGAGGCGTGCAGCTCCCCGGCCAAGCATCCCAGGATCCACCGTTGGCCCGACCGGGCCAGCAGCAACAAGGACCAGATCACCGAGTGGTGGGCCAAGTGGCCAGCGGCGAACGTCGGGATCGCCACCGGCAAGGCCTCGGGGCTTGTCGTCTTGGACGTTGACCCACGGCACCACGGCGATCTCTCGCTCAAGGACTTGGAGCAGCGGCGGGGCGAGCTTCCCACCGGGCTGCGGTGCAAGACGGGGGGC
>CAZNWW010000160.1:0-1002 GCA_964576155.1 uncultured Myxococcales bacterium
GGCACAAATCATCCACGATTGGACAAAAAAAATGGAAACAGACATTAAACTAATTTCCAGGGAGAATTTATGCATTGCTGATGCAGGACCTTGGGCGGTGTTTTCCCTTGGATTGCAGGACCTTGGGGGTGTTGTCCAAGGTCCCCTTCGAGGACGTGGACTACATTGACTCCCCCGTCGGGTGGTTTCCTGGATGGTGGGTTCGTGTGGAGAGCCCCGTGGGACCGGTCCAGATGCTCCTCGTCCACCTCCGACCACCGATCTCCGACAGCGGCAGCTGGGTCAAGGGTTACTTCATCACGGGACCTCTTCGCCACAAGGAGATCGCCGCCTACATGGAGCAGCGGGAGGCTGGGATCCCCACGATCGTCGCCGGAGATTTCAATGAGACCCGGGGCGAGGCCCTGGACCTCCTCGAGGGCGCGGGCCTCAATGATGCGGTCGAGGCCTTTCACCCCGATGACGCCATCACCTGGCGATGGAGGACCTCCGTGGGCAGCCTGGAGCTTGCTCTGGATCACGTCTTCCATGATGACCGGCTGCGGGCTTTGAACGCCGAGATTCTCGACGTCGGGGCCTCGGATCACTTGCCGGTGAAGGTGCTCTTCGAGCAGGGGACGGGGTTGCCATCCTTGAAGCAGGTCGGTGGCTCCTTGGGGACCTTGATGACCTGCACTCCATAGAGTGCCGAGGGCTGCTGAGTGGTTGAGCAGCTATGGCTTGTTGCTGGTGCTCCGGGGACAACATGAATGTTGTCGACACCACAGGATGAATCCTGTGCGCACTGGGTGGTGTTTTTGGCGGCTTGGCGAGGGTTTGAGGGTGGCTTCAGTGCGTACGGCATTCATGCTGCTGTCCGTAAAGACGAGCGTTCCCGACTGGTGCGTGAGCCGGAGTCGAAGGGTGAGGCAACGAACCCTGAGGCTCAGGCGTTTATCCCCATTTGCCCTTGGACATGTGCCCGGCGAGCTCGGCCTTCATGCTCTGGACAGCCTCGACAGC